>JARGGF010000422.1 GCA_029210905.1 Bacteroidales bacterium
GAGACACGGAACCGGGTTTGCCATTATTGGCAACTACGTATATGTGGCATCAGGCTGCGGGAAACATGGAGGTGAACCTGAACATACAACCATTGAACGCCTGGAATTGCCTAAAGGAGATCCAGAGCCAATATCTGAAACTTTAGATACTACACCCGCATATATGCAGTGGCACACCATAACGCTTTCCTTCAAGGGACCAGAAACATCGGAATTGGCTAAAGAAAATCCATTTTTAAACTATCGATTAAACGTTGAATTTAAAAACGAAGAAACCCAACAAATCATACGTGGATTTTATGCTGCTGACGGAAGGGCCTCTGAAACTGGCTCAATCTCTGGTACGATCTGGCAAGTTCGTTTTACGCCCGATAAAACAGGAACTTGGTCGTATAAGGCTAAACTCTACCATGCAGACAGCATTGCTTTAAGTGAGAACCCAAATAAAGGAGAATCGGTTGCAATTTCGAATGCTCAGGGCAATTTTTTAGTTACCAGATCAGATAAAGAAGGTGATGATTTTCGGGCTCATGGCCGAATAGAAGCCTCTAATGGATATTTTAAATACAGGGATACCGATAATTATTTTTTAAAGTTTGGAGCGGATAGTCCTGAGAATTTTTTGGCCTTTGGTGATTTTGATAACACCTATCGAATTGAAGCAATTAACAAAGACGGTGAAGCTAAAACTAACACCGAAATACATTCGTATAAACCTCACCTAAAAGATTGGAACGAAGGTGATCCAACATGGAAAGACGGTAAAGGTAAATCAATAATAGGTGCGATAAATTATTTAGCCTCGAAGGGGATGAATGCCATCTATTTTTTAACATTTAATATTCAGGGTGATGGTAAAGATGTGTGGATGTATGTTGATCCTGAAGATTTTACGAGATTTGATATTAGTAAACTTGAACAATGGGAAATTGTTTTTGAACATATGCAGTCGAAAGGCATTTTAATGCATGTTGTTTTGCAAGAAACCGAAAATGAAACATTACTTGATGGTGGAGACACCGGGCCATTAAGAAAACTATATTATAATGAACTCATTGCTCGTTTTGGGCATCATATAGGACTGGTTTGGAACCTGGGTGAGGAGAATGGACCAACACCATGGGCTCCGGATAATCCTTACCAGGATGATAAACAGCGAAAAGCAATGGCCAGGTTTTTAAAAGAAAATGATCCTTACAACCATCCGGTAGTATTACATACCTTACCGAATGAAGATCTTAGAAAGGATATTTTAAACAATATGCTTGGATACGAATATTTGGATGGTATTTCACTGCAGCATGCCGAAAGAGAAACAGCACATGAAATAGTAGCTGGCTGGAAAGCAAAAGCCGATAGTGCTGGTCATCCATGGTTGATAACTATGGATGAAATAGGGATGTGGCATACGGGCGCAAAAACCGATGCAGAAGACCCTAACCATCCAACACTAACAAGATATGCCCTTTGGGGAACACTTTTGTCAGGTGCAGCTGGTGTTGAGTGGTATTTTGGTGCAAATACTGCACAAAACGATTTAAACACCGAAGATTGGCGTTTACGCAATCAGCTTTGGGAAATCACAAACTACGCTAAGATATTTCTTAATTCTCATTTGCCCTACTGGGAAATGCAACCCGAACATGGTTTGGTTAACTCAAAAGAAGCATATTGTTTACGCAAAAAGGAGGAGGTTTATGCTATTTATTTGCCAAATGCTAAACAATCTACGCTTAATTTAAATGCTGCGAAAGGCAAATTCAGGGTACAATGGTTTAATCCATTAATGGGAGGTGAATTGCAAAAAGGCTCGGTGGAATATATTGAAGGAGGTGGAATTCGTTCATTAGGAAATCCTCCTAAAATTGATAATTATTTACCTGAACAGGATTGGGTGCTACTGGTAAAACGCTTATAGTTCATACTAAAACATGTCGAATAAAATGTAAAAAAGCTTACAAATGTGGAATTTTAAAAAAATAGTATCAGTTCAAATCAATTCCATTCTATTAGGAATTGTCATGATTTTTTTATTCTCTTGTCAGCAAACGACAAAGAATGAGGTGGTTCGTACAGTTCAAAAAATTGATCCAACCACAGACACATCAATTTGGTGGAATAAAAACAACCTCCGAATGATACAAACCAATTTACCTGCCGCAGAAGGCGCCCTAAATCCGGACTCGTTATTGGCAGATTTAATAGATTATTCGGCAAATACTTTATTGATTAATGCTGGCGGTATCATGGCATTTTACCCCACAAAACTTTCTTTTCACTATAAAAACCCCTATGTGAAAGATGATATGCTCGGGAGAGTGATCTCACTTTGTCATGAAAATGAAATAAGGGTAATCGTAAGGTTTGATTTTAGCCGTATTCATGAAAGCTTTTTTGACGAACACCCCGACTGGTTTTATCTGTCACCGAAAGGGGAAAGAGTAGACAATTACGGCATGATGGTAGCATCTGTTAATGGGGATTATATGCAAAAGCATGCTTTCGAAATTGTTCAGGAGGTCATAGACAATTATCCTATTGACGGGATGTTTGTAAATATGTTTGGTTACAATACCATGGATTATTATAAAGGTGTTTATCACGGTATTGATCAAAATCCAAACGATAAAAAACGCTTTAAGGAATTCTCCGGAGGTATGACGTTGCCCACTGTTGAAGATGAGAATGATCCTGTTTTCATAAAATATAAAGAGTTTAAGAAACACAGCACCAATGAGTTGCTAAAAAGAATGCGTGATTTGATTAAATCGCAAAGGCCAAACATTGCATTATGTACTTACAACGATGATTTTATTGATATCATGAGGCATGAAGCTCAGGGCGAATTGCACCACCTCCCTTATTTTGCCTACATCGCTTCTGAAAATGTAAATACCGTTGAATCAACTTTTGATGATAAAATAGCCAGCAGTTCAAGTATTCAGCAAATAACATTTGGATCAAGGTATCACGCCGTGCCACCCGTTAGAATTAGAAACAGGTTGTATCAAAATATTGCCCATGGTTCGGGTTTGGATATCAGCCTGATGGGCGACATGAGGAACTATGAAGACGAAAGAGGGTTTGAAGTAATAAAAGAGGTGTATGCCTATCATAAAAAAAATGAGAAATACTATGGCGATTATCAGTCTACAGCAAAAATTGCAATTATCAAACAGGATTACTGGCCAGGTGGGCCTGTAATGGAAGAAATGAGAGGCATAGAACAGATATTAAAAGAGGAACATATTCAATTTGATCTGATTTTAAAAAAATATCTTGCCAATCGATTCGAAAAGTTAAGAAACTACAAAATTATTGTAATCGCCCACTTAAATAACTTTAGCGATGAGGAAATAGAAACACTCAGAAAGCTAACAGAGGAGGGCGTAAATATTATTGCCACCAACCAGTCGTTGATTGATACACCCGAAGCACTCAAAGAATTATTTGGAGTTATCATTCAGGAGAAAGAACTAGATGCGTTCAAATATTACGTTCAGTTGAAAGATCAGAATATTATAAAACGTCAGGACAAGCTTCACCAGGCATTTTTAAAGTGTAATTTCATGAAATGTGAATTTGATAAAAAAAGCAGGCTATTTCTTCCCCTACTTGATAAAGGCAGAGAAGGACCGCCGGAAATGATTGGAGGACATGTTCCTACCGGATGGTATGGCCTAAGTATATTGGATAAAAATGCAGCAAAAACAGTATATATCCCATGGGAAATAGGTAGAATGTATCACCAGTATGGCTTTTTAGCCCATCGCGATATATTTCTTGACGTTATAGATTATATCAACCCTGAAATTATGCAGGGTTTTAAAACCAATGCACCACCTCAGGTAGAAATAACATTTAATAAGTTCAGGTACAATTCCGACACAACAGATTCGTATAATAAATACATCATTAATTTAATCAACTTGTCGGGATTTAATGGGCGTAGTTATTTTGAGCCTTTGGAAATATTTAATATAAATTTTGAGATTAAAGTAGCTATGAAACCTGAAAAAGTGTATTGTTTAAAGTCAGGCAAAACCATCAATTTTGAGGGCGACTCGGTCATTAAATTCACATTAGATAACCTTCAGGAATTTGAAGCAATAGTCATTGAGTAAAACACTGTTAAATGAGCAATAAATTATTTTTTTTGTGGGCATTCATATTGGTAACACTTTTTTCATGTGGGGAAAATAAAACAATAGAAATTAGTTTTAACCATGGGTCTTCTGTATTAAAGTATGGAGTATCAAAACTTGAAGAACATGCTCAACAGTCAGGATTTGTGGTTCAACAAAATGAACTCGACAAGGCAAACGAAGGAATAATTATCATCACTAAAAATGATTCGCTTAACCCGAAACTGGAAGGTTTCCGCTCAGAAAACATTTCAAATATTAAAGATGACGGATATAAAATTATTAGAAACGAGGGCCAGATTTATATTATCGGAAACTCTGATAGAGGATGTTTATTTGGTTTATTCGACTTAATCGAGCAAATAGGAACAGACTGTGATATTTCTAAAGTTGAGGCTAAACAAATAAATCCTGCAAATGTGTTTAGAGCAGTAAAAATAAATCTTCCATGGTCGCCATACCGACCGGGGCCGACAAATGATGTGCACCTGGAAACTTGCAAGGATCTGAAGTTTTGGGAAGCATTTTTAGACATGTGTGTGAAAAACAGGTTTAATGCGGTGAGTCTGTGGAATAACCATCCCTTCCCCTATATGATTCGGGCAAAAAACTACCCGAAAGCCACTCCATTTAATGATGAAGAACTTGCTGAATGGCAGCACTTTTTCAAAACCATATTTAAGATGGCTAAAGAAAGGGGGCTCGAAACATATCTCATCAATTGGAATATTGTTGTATCGCCCGAATTTGCTGAAAATTACGGAACAAAAGAATATTTTGATCGATCGGAATTGGTAAAAAAATACACCAGAGAATCGGTAACGCAATTAATAAATGAATATGAAGATTTGACCGGATTTGGAACCACACTGGCAGACTGGATGGGAAATTGGGGCGATGAGAAAATGACGCCGGAGGAACGTGAAGAATGGGTAAAAGAAACGATTATAGAGGGAATTAAAAATGCAGACAGAAAAGTAAAATTCATTCACAGAGCAGTTTTGTCAGGTGATCCAAAATTAATAAGAGAAGGCATTGATTATGCTGATCTTCCTGAGAAAACCATCGTTGAGA
>JARGGF010000423.1 GCA_029210905.1 Bacteroidales bacterium
CGATAAATTATATAAAGCAAATTACCGCTAAGATTTTGCTTCTTTGTCGCTTAAAGTATTTACTTCCACAGATTATGGTAGTCATTTTAAGTTAATTTGTAAGGAAACTGTTTAAGAATTCTTGAAAAATCAATTATTAATTTGACTACATTGATTTATAATTTATAATTTTAGCGGCGAAACTGATACTCTTTATAAACTTTTAAAATAATGACAAAGAAAATGCTTTTGAAAATTAGCATAATAGCTACTATTATGCTAACAATTGCCACTTTTGGCATTGGTCAGTCGGGTAAGAGGATATTTAACAATCTGCAGGACTTACAGGGGAAAATAATTATATCAGTTTCAGATGGGAGGTACGAAATTATTCCTTACAATGATAAAATAGTACACACCACATTTTATCCTAAAGATAAAGAAATTAAGAATTTCTCTTTTGCAGTGGATATGGAACCTGAAGAAGTGAGCTATTATATTGATAATAAAGAGAATATAATCGACATTTCAATTAATAAATTAAAGGTAATAATAAATAAATCACCTTTCCAGATTAGCTATTACTATAAAGATAAGTTGCTGATTGCAGAAAATAAAGGATATGTTACTACCGATACCAGTCAGATTTTAGATTTTTCCATAAGTAAAGATGAAATTTTATATGGCGGAGGTGCCCGTGTTTTAGGAATGAATAGAAGAGGCAATCGACTGAAGCTTTACAACCAGGCACATTATGGCTATGGAACACATTCAGAATTAATGAATTACAGTTTGCCTGTTTTTCTTTCATCTAAGCAATATGCAGTGCTGTTCGACAATGCCTCTGCAGGTTTTATGGATTTAGACAGCAAGAAAAACAACAGCTTGAACTACGAGACAGCTACTGGTACTATGAATTATTTTGTGATAGCTGGCACAGATTGGTACGATTTGGTAGCGCAATACACCAATTTAACAGGGTATCAACCACTCCCTCCGCGATGGGCATTTGGTTGTTTTAGCAGCCGCTTTGGTTACCATTCACAAGCTGAAACAGAAGCTACAGTGGATAAGTTCTTTGAGAAAGGAATTCCTTTAGAGGCGATAATACTTGATATTTACTGGTTTGGAAAAGATATAAAAGGAACACTTGGAAACCTTGAATGGTACCGCGATAGTTTTCCTGAACCTGAAAAAATGATTGCCAAATTTAAAGAGAAGGGTGTAAAAACCATCCTGATTACAGAACCTTTTGTACTCACTACCTCTGACAGATGGGATGAAGCAGTGAAGGAAAAGGTATTGGCAACAGATTCAACCGGTCAGGCATACAAGTTCGATTTTTATTTTGGAAATGGCGGATTAATTGATGTTTTTGATGAGAAAGCAAGAGACTGGTACTGGAATATCTATAAAAAGTTCACCAACCAAGGTGTTGAAGGCTGGTGGGGCGATTTGGGAGAACCTGAAATGCACCCCGCTGATATTCAGCATAAAGCAGGCACTGGCGATGAGATACATAATGCTTACGGGCATGAGTGGGCAGGAATTATTTATGAAGGCTATAAAAAAGATTTTCCTGAAAAACGTCCTTTTATTTTAATGCGTGCAGGATATGCCGGTTCTCAGCGTTACGGTATGATTCCATGGACAGGTGATGTCAGCCGCAGTTGGGATGGGTTGATTCCCCAGCCCGAAATTTCATTACAAATGGGGATGCAGGGTATTGCCTATATGCATTCCGATTTGGGAGGTTTTGCAGGGGATCAAAAGATAGAACCCGAATTGTATACCCGGTGGTTGCAGTACGGTGTATTTCAGCCAATTTATCGACCTCATGCGCAGGAAGCAATTTCTCCTGAACCGGCTTTTCAAGTTGGTAAAACCCTTGAATTGGCAAAAAAATCCATTGATTTGCGGTATCGATTAATGCCATATATCTACAATATGGCTTTCGAAAATAGCAGGTCGGGCAAACCATTGATGATTCCGTTATTTTTTAATGAAACAGACAATCCGATGCTTTTAACCTACGACAAAGCATATATGTGGGGCGATGCATTTTTGGTTTCACCTGTAAAAGCGAAAGGGAAAAAAAGGCAAAAGGTTTATTTACCAAAAAGCACCCATTGGACGGATTTTAATACCGGAAAAGTATATCCAGGAGGGGAAGAGCTCACTGTTCCTCTAGCTATGGAACATATTCCCGTATTTGTAAAAGGAGGTTCGTTTATCCCAATGATTATTAAAGCTGTAAATGAATCAAATTATTCACTAGATAAGTTTGAATTACATTATTTTGTTGATCCTCAAGTGAATAAATCAGCTTACCAATTGTATAATGATGATGGAAAAACTGCAGGTACATTTGATGCGGAAAATTTCGAATTGTTCAATTTTACTGCTATAAATACAGAACAATCATTAACAGTCAATTTTGAGAAAACTACTTCTGTGGAGCATTATCAATCCATTGAAAATGAAATTTTTTTAGTAATTCACAACCTGACAAAAGTGCCTAAAAGATTTATAATGGGGGGAAAGGAATTAAAAGCTACAGACTGGAAATGGAATACGGCTTCTAAATTATTGAGCGTAAAAGTAAAGTGTTCTTTGGAGAAAGGAAAGTTGGAGATTTTAAAATAAGAGATTGAAATTTCTTTATTGAAGGAATTTTTAACTGCCACGAATGCACGAATTTATTATTTGTGAATTTGTGGCATTGATCCAGATAACTTTAAATTTTAAAAGGATTGTCCAAAAGGTTCTATACCAATATCCTAAACAAATGTGATTGGCCTGGTCCTGAAATAGTCTTACACAAAGAGTCAAGAAAATAATAAATGCTAAAGGTAATTTGTTCAGCACCTATGTTTATTTCTTTAATGACAAGGCTTGTTTGATAAAAGATAATGGTTCTTTTATCAAAGTTGATGGGTATTGTATAAAAGGTAATGGCATATTTATAAAAGATGAAGTCTATTTTATAAAAGGTAATGGCTTTTTTATAAAAGATGATGACTAATTTATAAAAGGTAATGGCTATTTTATAAATGGTGGTGGCCATTATATAAAAGATGAAGGCTCATTTACAAAAGGGTGGCGGTTATTATATAAAAGTTGATGGTTATTTTATAAAAGATGATGACTATTTTTATAAATGGTGGTGGCTATTCTATAAAAGCAACTATTAGTTTTATAATAGATGGTGGTTGTTTTATAAAAGGTGGTAGCTATTTTTTACTTGGCGTGGGCTGTTTTAGGCTTATGGTGGCTATTTCGGGGAAAGACACATTTAAATTCCAGAATTAGAATCAATGTCGTTTAGATAAATTTGAGATTATTCCGAAATCTTATTTTCGGAGTTGATTCAACTTATTTTACTTCAACCGTTTTTTCTAAAAAACTACCAAATTTCAGTGCTTCTTTATCTATCAATTGTTTAACTGATTTATTATTTGCCCCAAAAAAATTGGTTTCTATTAATACCTTTTCATTTTTAATTGTGCGTTTCCATATTCCTATAACCTGCCCGTTTACAACTACAACAGGCCTGAAAATGCCATTATTTGAAACTGCCTTGCACTGATCTTGAAATGGGAGTGAAGCTGTTCTGTTTTTATAGCTGATTATAAATTCATCATAGGCAGGCAGCAAAAAAGCATGCTTTTTTTTGATATTCGACATTGAAAATGAATTATTTAACCAGTATGTTTCATTCTCAATTTTTTCTGAAATAAATTCAGATTTGACCAGTTCTAAAGCCATTCGGGCTTCTTTAACCGGCAGGCCCGACCACCAGATAAAATCGTGCAAAGTAGCGGGACCATGGCTTGAGAAATATTTTAATGCTAGTTTTCTGAGTGCTTCTTCCCTGGTGTAACTTTTTGTTTTTTTTACTCTTTCACTCAAAAGGGCATAGCTTGGTTTATTATCTTTTGTTGCTCCACTGCACACAATTCCATCGAGTTCTGCACTAAGCATAATGTGCGCCGATCTGTTATTGTCAAGTGTTATTTTAGCTTTTTCAAATAAGCTATTTAACTCATTTCTTGTCAGGTGGTTACCGCCTTCAAGCGCTTTCTCAATTATCCTGTTTGTTTTGTTTAATATAGATTGGGTCAGCTCCAGATCTTTGTGTCTGGATCTTGTTGCGGATCTAATTTGAGGTGCCGTCAATTCCAGCATCCAGTAAATATCATCAGCGGAAACGATATGCCAGGTAGGGCGCATCAGGTGAGCTCTGATAATTTCTCCCTTTTTTATTGCTTCATCAATAATTTTTTCTGCAGTACCAGGTAATCTGCTACCAATTGCCCACTTTACCATGGAATAATCCTGGGCTTGCATTGCACCCATCCAGGCAACGAGTTCTTTTACTGTTTTAAATTTTGAGGATGTAAGATGCTGGGAGCTTAATCTGGCATTTGAAATATCTGTTAATGTCATGCAAGTGAATCAATTTTGTTCTTAATTGTCATTTGTAACATAAGATAAGCGATAAAACATACTATTTTTTCACATCAACCCCGGCTTCATCTTCTTCAATGATTTCTGTTTCGGCTAATGCTTTTGTTAACCAATTTTGCATCGACGGGTGTTTCAGCATGCTTTGATAATAAGCATTGGCTTTCTCTGAAAGCTGTATTCCATATGTTTTGAACCTGAATACCACAGGAGCGAAAAAACAGTCTGCAATGGAGAAGCTACCGAAGAGACGCAGCTCGCCATCTTTATCTTTTGCAGCAAATTCCGACCAGATATCATCAACGCGTTGAATATCCAATTTGGCATGGTTAGTTAATTCTACTTTACGGGTAGCCCTGCAATTCATTGGGAGTGCATTTCGTAATCCCGATAAACCTGAATGCATTTCAGCTGTAATAGATCTGGCCAATGCTCTTTTGATTTTATCAGAAGGCCATCCTTTTCCGTCAAGGTAGTTTTCAGAAACATATTCACAAATTGACAATGAATCCCAAATAGCTATACTATTGTCAATTAAAACGGGCACCTTGCTGGTTGCCGAATATTTTGAAAACCATTCTTTTCGGCCTTCAGCTTTTAACGATTCCTGAATTTCTTCGAATTCAAGTCCAAAGCCATCTATTAATAACCACGGCCTTAATGACCATGAAGAATAGTTTTTGTTTCCAATTACGAGTTGCATTTTGTTTAGTTTTTTTGTTTAATTTTTTTGAAATAACTGAAGGACGAAT
>JARGGF010000424.1 GCA_029210905.1 Bacteroidales bacterium
TTTTATACAAAAACAAAAATAATGTCTGGTTTTTTTATAAAATCGTACATCAAAATATAAAAATAGACATTTAAATTTAAATAGAATATCATCTATGGTAAAAAGAGCAAACTCATCTATTTAGCCATTTCAGGAGCTTATTTTTTTAGGCAAGGGTTTAAAAAATGATATTAGGTCTTGTATTCAAATGAAATTAAATTTACTTAAATATTAAAGATATTTTTATACCTTAAAGAATTATAGGATATAACTCAATTTTTTTGGAAATATAAAAATACGTTCCAATATTTATACTTTTTTGATGCTAATTGGTTATATTGTAACTTAACTTTGTATTCTTAGAAAATTGTAAGTTAAATGAATAAAGAGCAAAAAAGATATTATGAATTCCTATTCCATTTAAATGATGAATAATAATAATAACTTCAATACTGAAGATGAAATTTTGAAAGTAGATTTACCAAAATCCGATATCGTTTTGATACTCGGGATAAGCTCAATATTGCTATGTTTTTTATTTGGTTTTGTTGGAATAATCATAGGCAGCCTTGCGCGCAAATTGTCTAAAAAATCAATCGAGTTATATGATTTAGCACCAGAGCTTTACACCAAATACTCATACAAGAATATTAAGGCAGGAAGAGTTTGTGCATTGATTGGAATTATCTTATCCGCATTTTTTTTCTTTTTTGTGTTAATTAGTTTTGCCATTAAAAGTGCTTTTTTAGGCATTTTTTAATTTTAAATATTTCAATTATGTCGAAAAATATTTTAGGAATAGTTGCTGTGCTTATTTTTTTGAATGCATTGAATGCTATTAGCCAGAATGCAACAAAGGGTTTTCAATTACTTAAGCAAAATAATTATACTGATGCCATAGAAGCCTTCAATAAATCAATTGAAAAAAAGCGGGATATTTTGGCGTCTAAATTTGGATTGGCAGTGATATATTCCGATACAACCTACAAGAGATTCCGGTATAGTAGGGCTTATAAACACATACTTTATATTGAAAGCCGGTATTCAAAGCTTACAGGTAGCGAAAAGGAGATTTTAAGAAATGATTATGGTCTGGATGATATTAGTATTGGGAAACTCAGGCTTAAAATTTTAAATGAAGCCTTTGAGGAAGCTAAAAAATCAGGTACTATTGAAAGCCTTGAAAGTTTTTGCCTCGATTTTCCAAATACAGAGCAATCCAATCAAGCCATTCCTTTAAGAAACAAACTTGCCTTTTCTATAGCAAAACAGGAAAATAATCCTGATGCTTTACTGGATTTTATACGAAAATATCCAAATACATCCCAGGCGGATAGCGCAAAGCAACTTTTAGAAAAATTTGTTGAAGAAACCTATAATTATTATTGTGGCGAAGGGGAGCTTGAATCAATTTTGAAATTTGAAAAACAATATCCTGATTTTAAGGATAAGGCTAGGCTGCAAAAGGATAAAGAACTTGCAGAAATGGCCTTTAAGCTTGAGCTGGATGCACCGTACAATCAAAATATGGAACCCTATTATGTTGATTATATAAAAAAGGCAGCACCTGCAGAACTTGCTTATGTGACCCTTCTCAGAACACTATCGCCATATTTACAATCTAATAATTGGGAGGGCGCAGCAAAACAATTAATAGATTTTAAATCCTATTTCCCTAATAATCATAGAATTGATTCGGTAATAGCAATTCTTCAGACTACTCAGCAATCAATATCGGTTGAAAGTATTTCTGCCGAAATAAATACTATGGGGCATGAATATGCGCCTGTATTAACACCTGATGGAAAAACAATATACTTTTGTGGCAGGAGCAGAGAGGGCAATATTGGTGGCGAAGATATTTTTGTTTCAAAGCTTGAAGCTGGAAAGTGGAGAAAATCCCGTTTGCTGCAAACCCTTAATACTCCGTACGCACATGAAGCCCCACTGGCTATTTCTGCAGATGGGAACCGGTTGTTACTCTATGCCAATGCAAATATTTTCTATAGTGATAAAACCGCTTCTGGCTGGTCAATTCCTAAACCATTTCCATCAGTAAACGATCCTGATTCATGGGAAGCTGATGCAATGATGACCGCTGATGGAAATGCCATTTTATTTATATCAGATCGAAAAGGTAACATTGGTAAACATCATATTTTTGGCGAATTATTTCATGGAAGTCATTCCGGGAATAGTGATATTTATGTTTGTCTGCAGACAGAATCCGGGTGGTCAAAACCTTTAAATCTGGGGAAAAAAATAAATACACCTTATAGCGAGCGTAGTCCGTTTATGCATCCCGATATGAAAACACTCTATTTTAGTTCAGAAGGGCATTCAGGTTTAGGTAGACTTGATGTTTTTAAGGTAGAAAGGCTAAACGATTCAAGTTGGACTGATTGGAGCGAACCTATAAACCTGGGGAAAGAGATAAATTCCTATGGTGATGAATATGATTACAAGATATCAACAGATGGCAACTTTGCATACTTATCATCTTTTAAATCAAGCAATTATGATATATACAAAATGAATCTTCCAAAATCGGTAAGACCCGATTTTGTTGCAATTGTTTCTGGTACTATTACCAACAAAAAAGGAGAACCGATTCAGGCAACAATAAAATGGGAAAATCTAAAAGCTGGTGAAGTTATTGGCTATTCACAAAGTGATATTGTCGATGGGAGCTACCTAATAATTTTACCACTAGGAAAAGATTATGGTTATTTTATTGAACACCAGGATTATTACCCACTTTCAGGGAATATTGATTTAACAGATAAGGAAGAGCAGATTGAAATCAGGAAAGATTTCATGTTATTGTCATATGTTGAAATTATTAATGACAAGCTCTCGATACCACTCGAAAATGTATTTTTTGAATTAAATGAATATAAACTGAAGCAGGAATCATTTTCAGAACTTAATCGATTAATTACTTTTATTAAGAAGAATCCTGAAATGATAATTGAGATTGCCGGTCATACGGATGACACTGGAACTGAGGAACACAATAAAAAGCTATCGCAGCAACGGGCAGATGCTGTATGTAATTACTTGATCAGCAAGGGAGTTGTGAGAAATAAATTAATTGCTGTTGGTTATGGAGAAACAAAACCAATAGAAACAAATGAAACTGAAGAAGGAAAAGCAAAAAACAGGAGGGTAGAGTTTAAGGTTTTGCAGAAATAAAAAAGGGCTGTCAAACAGACAGCCCTTTTCAATTATGCTTCAGCAGTGGGTCCGCCAAAATTTAAAGGTAAATTGGCACCTCCGGCTAGTTCTATATTTTTTATTGGACCATGTAAGGATTCGAACTTTTTAATATTATCACCTAAAGCCATCATTAATCGTTTTGCATGTTCGGGTGTCATAATTACGCGCGAAACAACCTGCGCTTTAGGCACGCCTGGCATAACACCTACAAAATCGACCACAAATTCACTGCTTGAATGAGTGATTATAGCAAGGTTTGCATATTTTCCCTGTGCAATATCTTCTTTTAGTTCAATATTTAATTGATTTTTATTTTTTTTATCGTCCATATGACTGATAATTATTAAGTTAAAAATCTACTATTCACTTTTTGATCCAACTAACGACTGATAATCATCCATAGATCCCACAATAATATCCTTGTATTCTCTTCTACCTGTACCTGCAGGAATTAAGTGACCAACAATAACATTTTCTTTCAAGCCTTCAAGGAAATCGACTTTACCACTAATTGCGGCTTCGTTGAGTACTTTTGTGGTTTCCTGGAACGACGCAGCCGAAATAAAGCTTTTCGTTTGCAGGGAAGCCCTTGTAATTCCCTGAAGCACCTGACTTGAAGTTGCAGGAATAGCATCCCTTGCCTCTACCAATTTAAGGTCTTTTCGTTTCAATAAGGAATTTTCATCTCGTAACTTTCTTGCAGAAACTAATTGACCAGGATGAAGGTTCACTGAATCTCCGGCATCAGTAATTACTTTTTTACCAAAAATTTCGTCGTTTTCTTCCATGAACAGCCACTTGTCAATGATCTGTTTTTCAAGGAAATTGGTATCACCAGCATCAGCAATAACAACTTTCTTCATCATTTGTCTAACAATTACTTCGAAGTGTTTATCATTGATTTTCACCCCTTGTAATCGGTAAACTTCCTGAACCTCGTTAACAATGTATTCCTGAACTTTTGTTGGACCTTTAATGGCCAGAATATCCGCAGGAGTGATAGCTCCATCAGATAATGGGGTTCCAGCACGCACATAATCATTTGCCTGAATCAAAATTTGTTTCGAAAGTGGAACCAGGTATTTTTTCTCATTTCCTGATTTTGAAGTAACTATCATTTCGCGATTACCTCTTTTTATCTTTCCAAAAGAAATTACACCGTCTATTTCAGAAACTACTGCAGGATTAGAAGGATTTCTCGCTTCAAATAATTCTGTAACCCTTGGTAATCCACCTGTGATATCACCCGCTTTACCAACATTTCTTGGTATCTTGGCCAAAATATCACCGGAGCCTACTTCAGTTCCTTCTTTTACCACAATGTGAGCACCAGTAGGCAAGTTATAGTTATTAAGTAACTCGCCACTTTCTGATACAACATTTATTTCAGGATTTTTTGTTTTATCTTTTGTTTCGATAATTACTATTTCCATTAAACCGGTTTGCTCATCCGATTCACGTTTATAAGTAATACCTTCAATTAAATGTTTAAATTCAATTTTTCCTTTCGATTCAGATACAATTACAGCATTATAAGGATCCCAATCACAAATTTTCATGTCTTTTTCGACAATCTGCTTGTCTTCTATATATAGCTTAGAACCATAAGGAATTGAATGAGTTGATAATACAATTTGCGTATTAGGGTCAATAATTTTCAATTCTGCCATACGACCGATGACAATATTGATTTTTTTACCATCCTCTTCAAATGGAACAGTCCTCAACTCTTCAAAATCAGCAATACCTTTGTATTTGGCTATAACGTTTGATTCTGAAGCAATATTAGAAGCAGTACCCCCAACGTGGAATGTACGAAGAGTAAGCTGTGTGCCAGGTTCACCAATCGATTGTGCAGCAATCACTCCTACGGCTTCTCCTTTCTGCACGAGCTGGCCCGAAGCAAGGTTCCTGCCATAGCATCTTGTACATACACCTGCTTTCGATTCACAGGTCAGTACTGATCTGATCTCGACACTTTCAATGGGCGACTCTTCAA
>JARGGF010000425.1 GCA_029210905.1 Bacteroidales bacterium
TATATAAAAGCAATATGAATTTTTCATTGCACGTTATATAAATACAGACATATTAAAATAAAGCTAAAATATTTTCTATCGATATGGTTTCAAACTGTTTAAATAAGTTTGAAATCACAGTAAAAATTACCAATTTTGATAAAAAAAACACAATATGAATCCTGCGTATACAAAATGTCCAAAGTGTGGAGCTGAGTATTCTTATGTTGAACAAAGTTCTGAGAACATAGCCGATTCTGAATATTGGTCAGATGGATTTTGTTTGACCCCAATGAGAAGGGACATTGTAGATTTTACAAAATGTCCGGCTTGCAATACCTATTTTTGGATACCTGAGAATTCTGTTGAGGAACCATCTGATTTATCATCAGTAAAAAATCTGGAAAACACATTGGATGTTGATAATATCAGTGATGAAGATATTGATTTTATTAAGGCTGCATTTCGTGGAGGCCTTGCTGGCACCCCGGAAAAGGAAGCGCATTTGAGGATAAAACTCTGGCAGGTTATCAACCATATTATGCGCAATTATAATTCTCAGGGCATTTTTTCAAAAATCAAACAGAAATTTTTTGAGACTGCCGAATTTAAGGATGCCCAGAATCAATACAATGCTTTTTCTTCACTTAAACAGAATAATTTAATACGATTGATTAACTTATTAAAACTGGACAAAGACAATACCGATTATATTCTATTTGCTGAGATTTACAGAGAATTGGGCGATTTTGGAAAAGCTACAGTATATTGCTACAAAGCTGAAAATGCTCCCAGGGGCGATAAAGAGCGTGCTTTACTGTTAAAACAATACGTGATAGGTAAGAATAAGATTACTTACAAGCTTTAAGCTGTTGATATTCAACTTTATATTTACTTGTTCCCTGTATGATTTTCGTATATTTTTAGCTTATGACTAAATTGTTCATTTCGGTATTAATTGCCAATGTGTTTCACTTATTCCCCGTTAACAAAAAAACACTGTATTTTCCATAAGGCTTTTCCACAAATCCAACAGTTTGTATCTTCAGATTTTTAAAACCGGCATTTTCTGCCATTTTTGCAAATTCATCCCTGTTAAACCCAAAATGGAATACGCCAGTATCATCCTTATGAAAGGTGCCATCCTCGGTATCTAAATCGGACAAGGCAAGGGTGCCTTTTTCATTTAAGAGGCCATAAAAGGTTTCAAATATTTTCGGGATGTTTTCCACATGATGCATGGTCATTGATGAAATAATGCCATCAAATTGCTGATTCATTGGTTCTGTAGTTAAATCAAGTTGCTTAATCTCAAGGGCACAATCTATGGTTTCTCTTTTACTTTCCAATGTTTCGTTCATTGATTTTGAGATATCTACGGCAGTAATTTTGCCAACATAAGGTGCAATTTTTGACAATAACAATCCGGTACCTGAACCAAAATCCAGAATACTCATGTCTTTTGTATAGGCTATTTCTTTTAATATAAGGCTGGCAATATTGCTTACATTATCTGTACGGGCTTTTTCTTTGTCGTAATCTTTTGCTTTTTCAGCAAAATAATCTTTTTGTGATGGGCTCATAGGCTGTTTTTTTAAGCAAATATGATAAAAATATACTGATTAATTTAACCGCGAAGCCAAAACACACGTTTTCTTCGTCTTTTTTACCACGCCCTGTAGGTTAAATACTTCAAAATAAATTATATAAATGCCAATCCGGGCTTTGGTGTTGTTTTGGTTGTGAAAAAGAAAGATTATTGTTTCTTCTCCCGATCGTTTGGAAAAGAAAATCGCTTATGCTCCCAATGGTAAGTTTATGTTTTTTGTCCGAATCAACATGGATCATTAATAGTTAAGCTCAGGAATGATTAATCGGTTGAATGAAAAGGTACTATAGCAAAACCCAAAAGATGTAATTTAAACGTACAGCTAGTGTATGATATTTTTACACTAAATTCAGATACTCAATGAAACAGCAATTCATAATCATCAGAAAATAAGTACCATACAAATTGAGGCATGTCGTTTGTTTATAAAACAACAGAGAATAAACCAAATTGGAAAATATCAACTAAAAAATTAGTTAAATGCGTTTGTTCTCTTTTCTTTGTAAATGTCAACTGAAAATTTAGTTGCAGGTAAATTATAAACATATGAAACACAAAGTAAACTTTTTAGCCATTTTCTTTATCCTTTTTTTAAGCAGTTCTTGCTTTGCCCAGAATTTAATAAAGGGTTCTTACCAAACAGGGTTTAAATATTATAAAACCTATGATAAATCAAGACCCTATGTTGTAAATAATGATACCATTTTCAGACCCTTATTAATCCATTTTTGGTATCCTTCTAAAGAAAAAAATCAAAAGGGAAGCTATTCTTTTAAAAATTACATCGATTTAATTTCATTGCGCGAAGACTTCAATAAACCTTCTTCAGAAGTTGAAGAAAACAGTAATAATTTCATAAATGCCTATGCAGGATTTGCCAAACAGCATTTAAGTGTAGATACGACTCTTACAACAGAAAAAATATTGGCTTGTCCGGTAGCTGCAAGGTATGGAATTGCTTTAGCAAAATCAAAAGAGAAGTTCCCTTTAATTATATATGCTCCTTCCAATAGTAAATCAGCTGTTCAAAACCATCTGATTTGTGAGTATTTGGCCAGTCATGGATTTATGGTTATTTCGGTTGGTTCGGCTGGTGACAACTCTTTAAATAGAAAAAACGATGAGAAAAGTATAATGGCTCAGGTTAATGATATGGAATATATGCTCAACTATTTTGAGGATAGTCTGAAAATAAAATATACAGGTTTGGGCTTAATGGGATTTAGTAGCGGGGGATTAGCTACGGCTATTTTTCAAATGAAGAATGAAAAAGTAAATGCTGTATTTAGTATGGATGGAGGCCAGGAATATGGAGCCTATATAACGCTTTCCAGGGTAGAAGATTTTGATCTTAAAAAGACCAACACGCCCTATTGTTTATTGGTTAATAATTTTGAGAATTTCTCAATATATCCCTACTACAATTCAATTGTTACAAAAGAAAAACAGATGTTCAGGATGCCTTATATAGACCACAATGGGTTTGTTTCTTTTTGGCGTTTTTTTGATCTATGCTCAGCCCAAAACTCAATAAGTAAATTTTGCACAAGTTATGATTACATCAGCGGAGCTGTCTTAACTTTTTTTAATGCATATTTAAAGTCTAACCAATTAGCAAATAGTAAATCAGAATTGAGTTTTCAAACCAGTGAATACATTAATTCCATTAACAGCGACAATTCAATAATTGCACAATTAGGCAATATCATTCTAGCCGATGGTATTGACGCTGCTAAAAAGTTCTTAATTAACAATCAGGAAGTCTTTATTAAAAAGGAAAACGAAATAAATATTTTAAGTAAGTTGTTTAGAGATCCTGACATAGATGCAGCGATACAAATATTGTTGTTTAATGTGGAAGCGCATCCAGATTCATGGCAAGCTCAATTCGAATTAGGCTTCATTTATAAACTGAAAGAAGAACTTTTACTTGCGAAAGAACATCTAATAAAAGCCCGGGAATTAAATCCTAAAAACCCCGATATCAATAAATTGTTGAATGAAATTGATGGGCAAGATAAATAGAATTGTACAGTTTGTTGATAATAACTAACGCTATAACAGAGGATTAAAATGAAAAAATTGTTTATCACTATAATGCTCCTGATCGGGATTTGCCTAACAGGAATGCAGGCGCAAAACACAAAAGAATTTCCTGTTTTAAAGGGAGATTATCTCGGACAGCCACTTCCAGGAGATATGCCAGTAGTATTTGCTCCTGGAATAGTATCTGTTGACACAACAATTGAGCACGGTTCGCCTACCTTCTCACCCGATGGCAACGAAGTTTTCTGGCAATCAAACTATCGCCAGAGTGGGAAAGAAACGCAAATTTTTGGGATGACAATGAAACGTGTTGGAAATGTGTGGGCTGTTCCAAAGATTTCTCCATACAATAGTGGACCAGTTTTTTCACCTGATGGAAACCGACTTTATTATCTGCCATTTGGTGAAGAGAATGGCGAAAAAAACGGACCCTATTTTGTGGAAAAAGAAGGCGACCACTGGAGCCAACCTGTATGTATGAATCTTATTAAACATTTTCCTGAAATAAAATATGCGTATAATTATTCGGTCACCCGGAATGGCGCATTCTATTTCCTTAGTTATGCTGAAGGTTTGGGATCAATGAATGATTTTGGTATTTATCGAATGGAATTCAATAATGGAGAATACTCAAAACCTGAATTACTTCCTGCGAGCATAAACATGGGTGAGGGCTTGCTTAACTGGACACCTTTTATTGCTCCCGACGAAAGTTACCTGCTATTTTCATCAAATCGCCGCAGTCCAAAAACCGATATGGGCGATATTTACATTAGTTTCCGCGATTCTGAGGAAAATTGGACCAACCCTGTTCTTTTGGGGAACCAGATTAATTCCGATCGGCAGGAACGTTTTCCTTCTTTATCACCCGATGGCAAGTATCTTTTTTTTACACGCTGGGTTGTAAGAGGGAACGAGGACGTGATGTGGGTAAGCGCAAAAATAATTGACGATCTAAAAAAAGAAGTATTTAATCTTAAAAACAAACAGAAGTAATGAAAAAAAGGAAAGGGCTTTTTGCGAGGTGTGTTGTCTTAATTGTTGCTCAAAGTTGCATGGCTGTAAAAAAGAAAAAGTAGCATCCGCAAGTTTTTAAGAAGAAATAGAAAAACACAAGTAGTAACAATAGTTTTACATAATACGAACCGATTGCTTTTATTTGGAAGCTGCAATAATATTAGCAATTAAAAACTAAAAAATGGGTATTAGAAATTACATTGGCATTACATCATTGACTGAAGAAAGAAAGAAACCTTTGATTTTTGCAGTTATATTCTTCATTGTATTCTTCTGTGCGCTTATTCTTGGCTCAGAGATACAGAAAATATTGAAATTGGATTTAGAGATGGGATGGGGACAAGATATTGTAAGTGCCACAGCAATACTTCTTTTAGCCTTCTTTTTCAAAGCACCTAAACAACTATTGGCATTAGAAAAACCAAAACACAAAAATTGGTTGAAATACACGATTATTATTGGTGTTGCAATTGCCTTATGGAATTTTACTAATCAAATTTTATCAAACGATCCAAATTTCAACCGTGGGCTTGAATATTACCTA
>JARGGF010000426.1 GCA_029210905.1 Bacteroidales bacterium
GTAAAATCCACTTACGTTTGCGCAACTTCATTGATGTTTCAAAAGTAGGAGGGAGCCAACGCAAAACCTTAAAAAGTACTACTACACAAACTCTACAGAAGGGTCTGAAAAGCAGCGTTTTTTAGTGTTTTTATTCTACAACACAATTTGCAAAGTGCAGTTTGCCAGGGGTTTGTGTTTTGTGGACTTCTACAATTTAAAATAATGTGGGTTTTGGGGTTTAAAGCATAAAAAGGGGTGATAACCACACGAAACAATCTTGCTGCAGCAAGGAGTGTTCAAAAATTCGATAATTGCCACTAAAACACAAAGTCACTAAATCCCACAAATTGCTGATTTTAAAAAGGAAATGTAAAGAAAATGTTTAGTGTTTTAGAGTTTTAGGGGGCTGAAGATTTACATATAGAAAAGCCTCAGAGAGGTAAACTATAAATTCTGCAGAAACAAAGTAAGGCTGTCGTTTTTATCCAGATTAAATCTTTTGCGAAGCCTGTACCTGCTCATTTCAATGGCTTTAATAGAAACTGCCCTGAAATCGGAGATTTCTTTCGATGAAAAATTTAAGCGTAAAAAAACTGCCAGTTGTTTGTCGTTTTCTGTAAGATCGGGGAACTGGCTGGTGAGTTTTTGAATAAAATCAATGTTAACTTTTTCTACGTTTCTCTGAAAATCAATTAATTCCGAATTGTATCTCAGATTATTATTCATTTGATGCACCAGCGAACGCAATTCTTTGTTATTACTGTCCTGCCTGGCTATTTTCTTCAGCTCATTTTTTACTTTTACAAGTAATTCGTTTTTCATGCCAATGTATAAGGCAAAATCAATAAGGAATTTATTTTTTTGTTCCAGTTCCTGCTGCAGCCGCTCTTTTTCATTGCGCTCATTTTCAACCAGTTTTTGCTGAGCTTTCTTAATCTCGCAATCTTTTTCTATCAGTAGTTTGTTTCGTTTATTAATTTTTTTCTGATGATTAAAGATAATTGCACCAATCAGAAGGATAAAAAACAGAATGCCAGCAAGAATCAGTTTCTGCAAGCGGTCCAATTTCTTTTTCTCTTCAAGCAATTCAATTTTCTTATTCTGCAACTGGATGGCATTTTCCTTCTTTTCAATATCAAATGATGATTTTAGCTCATTAATAATGGCCAGTTTATTGCGGCTAAAAAGCGAATCTTCGAGCTCAACAAATAATTCGTAATAATTAAGGGCAAGCTGATGTTTTTGAATCTTTTTGTAAAGCCTGGAGAAATACCTGTAATTATCAGATAACAAGACCAATGCATTTATCTTTTTGGCAATGGATTGTGCTTCAGTTAATACCTGTTGGGCACCACTATAATTCTGCTGACTGATATAATTTTCGCCTATATTATTCAGGGTTTCGGCTGTAGACCAGGTGTCATTTTTTAGTTTATTTATTTCCAGGGCTTTATTTAAATAGATCAGGGCATTTTCATATTGTTTTTTTTCATGGTATACAATGCCAATGTTGTTGTAGCACCGCGCAATGCCGTTTACGTTGTTGATTTGTTCTTCGAGACTTAAAGTTTGCAGCAGGTAGTCAAGTGCAGTGTCAAGTTTTCCTTTTAACCAGTAAGTTAAAGCCAGACTGTTGATGGTTGCTGCCAGACTTTTTTTATCTGTAAGCTGTTTTTTTATTACAAAAGCCTGCAATAAATACTCCTGAGCCATTTCAAGATTCCGCACCACTAAATATACAGCGCCAATTTCGTGCAAAACACCTGCTTTTTTTTCTTTATTCTGTATGGAATCGCTGAGTTTAAGCGCATTAAAATAAGCCTCCAGTGCCAGATCATATCGGTATTGGTTTTGATAAAGACTTCCAAGTTTTAGAAGGGAACTGATGTTTTGAGCGAAATCATGTGATTTTTCAGCATCCCGGCATTCTTCTTTGATCACTTCAAGTAGTTGAACAATTGAGTCGGAGGGAGCGGTTTGTGCATCAAATACATTTATTTTGTCATCTTGTTGCTTGTTAATTTGCTGAGAGAAAGCACACTGAAAAACTCCGGTGTAAATAAATAATATGGTACAAAGCAGTGTTATGATGCTTTTCATGTTACATAAAATTACAGCTTCAAAAGCAATGATGTTTAGTTAAGTTCATTCCTGAAAATTAACAAAGTCATTAGATATTTTTCGCAAGCTCCCCCGATGAAAAATCGGGGCAGGCTAAGAGATCGCTTCGCTAAATTGGTCACTGTCCATTTAATGACTAATTACCAATGACAAGTGACTAATCCGCTGGTGAGCGGACACGTGACCAGATTTTTAAAGCACAACTCTTAACTAAAGGGCATTGGCTCCAATATCTATCTTTTAAGTCGTCAGTTTATCAACAAATTTTATTCCTGATATAAAATAGTGGCCGAAATGGGTAGCAGTTTTATAAATTTGGAGGCTACAGTTTTCCGGTCCTTAATAAATTCATAATTCATCAATTCAGGTATCCAGTTACCTGCCGGTAATTTTACCTTCTTTGTTTTTTCAGACCCGTTAAAGAGCACTAAAATCTGCTTCCATGAGTCATTATTAGCGTTATCTTTAAGTAAATAGGCCACTATCTGTTTGTCTTTTACGTCGATAAACTCAAGGTGTTGCTGAATTTGCTCATTAGCAGACATGCGGAATGCCGGATGCGATTTTCTAAGCTTAATAAGATCGCTATAATAACTGAACAAATCAATATTTTCTGTTTTCCAGTTCCAGTTTATCTGGTTGATGCTGTCGGGTAAATTATAGGAGTTGTGTTCCCCGTTTTTGGTTCGTTTAAATTCCACACCGGCATGCAAAAAAGGAATTCCCTGCGAGGTAAGCACTATGGTATTGGCCAGCTTGTCCATTTTTATTAAATCAGCTTCGCTGGCTTTGGGCCGCGATATCTTTAATTTATCATAAAGTGTGTTATTATCGTGGCAAGATACATAGTTAATAACACTTTCAGGATTTTTGGCGTAAGCCTTTTTTGCATAATACCCTTTGGCATAGTTCACCTGGGGATGTTCACCCGAAGCCACAATCCCAATCCTGATGGTTTCGGCCATATCTTTTGAACCATTTACAAAACCTGTACTTTTTTCCTCGAAAACATTGCCTTTGATGCCATCGCGGATGTCATCGCTGAAAACGGCTACATCTTTTAACTGGTAAACATGCTCTTTGAGGGCACGTTTTTCCACAGGTAGCGGACTGTCACCGGCTGTCCAGCCTTCGCCGTAAATTAAAATAGACGGATCCTGTTTTTTTAGTTCTGCAGCCAGCTGGTTCATGGTTTCGATATCATGAATGGCCATTAAATCAAAACGGAAGCCATCAACATGGTATTCCTTTGACCAATATTTAACCGATTCGATGATAAATTTCCTTACCATGGCGCGTTCAGAGGCCAGTTCATTTCCACAGGCCGATGCATCGCTGTATTTATCGTCTTTCCACTGGCGGTAATAATAGCCGGGTACCAACTGATCAAAATTAGAATCATGGGTCATTCCTGTATGATTGTAAACCACGTCCATCACCACACGAAGGCCTTTTTTGTGCAAGGCCTGAACCATTTGTTTAAATTCCCGGATACGTACTTTGCCGTCTTCAGCATCAGTGGCATAAGATCCTTCAGGTACATTGTAGTTTTGTGGGTCGTAACCCCAGTTAAACTGATTGTTTCCGGGTTTACTTTCGTCAACACTCCGGTAATCGAAAGAGGGGAGGAGGTGGACATGGGTAACACCCAGTTCTGCAATATGATCAACGCCGGTAGAAAGCCCGGCAGGATTTTTTGTTCCTTCTTCAGTGAAAGCCAGAAACTTTCCTTTATTTTGTATTCCTGAGCTGGTGTGGGTAGATAAATCCCTTACATGCAGTTCGTAGATAATAGCATCAGTGGGCTGTTTAAATTCCGGGCTTTGATCACTTTCCCAGCCATCGGGATTGGTTTCGGCCAAGTCGATTATCATGCCGCGTTTGCCATTAGTGCCTACTGCTTTGGCATAAGGATCTGCATTTTCGCTGTTCCATTTTCCATCAAACTGAGCCTGGAAAGTGTAATATTTATTTTTGTAATCGCCGTTTAATTCAATTTTCCAAACGCCTTTGCCATCTTTAATGCAGTTGAAAGTCTCTATTAAATCATCACCGAGTGAAGTTTTGTATATTTTTAACCTGACCGCCTCAGCTGCCGGAGACCATAACTTTAAAACTGTTTGCTCTTTTTGATATACAAATCCCAAATCGGTTTTGTTATATTCCGGATAGTCAGAAAAATTTCCTGCAACAGCAGTTATGGTGTCAGTAAGTGTCTCGTTTGACTGATTAGTATTGTTGCACGACAAAAAAGAAAATAGCTTCATAAAAGATAAAATAAGAACCAGGTATTTCATAATAAGATGATTAGGGGTGAGAACAGATTAAATTATTTTATACAAATATGCAAAATATTATGAAGAAATATAGGATTTGATTGGGAATGTGTATGGAAGATGGTAGTATAAAAACATTTGCAAAATATTAAAAGCGATTAGTCTGAATTGTATTGAGGCAGTTTTTTTTTGACATAAACCAGTCTGTTATTGACGAGATCCTTAGCCATATTGCTGTTTTCGGAGCGGTGAAAATGGCAGAATATTTTTTTTGGAACTTTATGTGGTAATAGTTAATTTAGAGCCCGCATGTGTTCTCAAATATTTAATAATGAAACATTTTTTACAGAAAAACAGGAAAATAAAATTCGAATATTTAATGTTACTTTTCATTTTAATAAATGTAAAAATTTATTCACAAAAAACGATTGGTGTTGAAGCAGGAGTTAATTTTTCAACACTCCAGTTTGAAGGGAATGATTTTGTCTCTCCGAAACATGGAATAGGAATGAATATTGGGATAAATTATTTATACAAATTAAATAATTCTTTTGATTTTAAATCAGGAATATATTTTAAGCAAAAAGGCCAAAGAATTGAGTCAAACGGGAAGCTCGCTATTTTTATGGACGGCACTGCTGCATACATTGAGGAATTGGAGAAATATAAACTAAATTACGTACAATTTCCAATTTCAATTAATTACAACATAAATAAAAGTATATTTATTTCTTCAGGAATCTATTTTGCCTATGGCCTGAAAAGTTATTACTCTATAAAATCTACATACCTTGATGTTCAGACAAAAGAA
>JARGGF010000427.1 GCA_029210905.1 Bacteroidales bacterium
TTTTTAAATCTTTTTCTCTCTTTTTTTTGCCGTCCTCACTTAATTCATCCCTGAACCTTATAAGTGCTTGAATCTGAGGGTATTCGTATTTGTAAAATAAATAGCTGGTTTGTAATAGATTGTTTGCAGGATTAATTTTCTCAACCGGATAAATGAATTCCAAACCCGTGCTTTCTACTTTTAAAATTCCTTTTGTCGCAATTTTTCCGGTTATTTTTTCAAGCGCAACCGGGTCATTATTAAAGTCGTAAAGGCATTTATCACGTTTTACTCTTGAAGTAAAAGCACCAATAATTGCCGTTGCCAATATAAATAAAAAGGTAATGGTTAATGAATCTATCATATCAGATTAACAGAAAATATTTAGCTACAAATTTACAAATATTTAAAGCAAACAGCATAAAGGCTTTCGCTCTTAAAATGCTCCCATTTGGCTGAAAATATATTGTTTTTGGATAGAAATGGACTATTTATATAATATCAAATCTTCGAGGTTTCTTTTAGGGACATGATGCACCTGGTCTTTATCTCGCCAGTATTTTATACTTTTAACTTCATTCAGTTCGTCAATTATTACTATTTCTTTGGGTTTGCCCAGAGCTATTACCAGCATAATTTCAAATTCTTGTGGTAAATTATAGATTTCTGCCAATCTTTTTCGCTGGATTGAAGCAAAAATGCAACCTCCAACACCCTTTTCTGCAGCGCCTAAGAGAATTGACTGAGAAATTATACCCGAGTTGGTATACATATAGTCATTATCAAAATTGGACGAAATGGTCCTGTCTCCTAAAATTATAATGTAGGCGGCTGGTCTTTCACTTTCTACGGGGCCTTTCCAATCGGGTAAATATCCAGCCCATGCCAGTGTTTCAAAAATTTCAGCATTTCTTTGGGCGTTATTAGAAATAATAAATTTATGTGCCTGTATATTTTTTGCGGAAGGAGATAATCTTGCCAAATCAATTAATTCCGTAAGCGTTTCAATATTAATTGCTTCATCCTGATAAAATCTTCGATAACTCCTGTTAAATTTTACTAAATCTTTTATCATTTCTGGTAATTTTAATTTAATTTTTTATGCAAATTATCATAGAATTATACTGCAAGTTATTAGATACTCTTGATCAGTAATTGAGAATAATTATCGTTTACTAATTGAGAAAAATTATCGAGTTGCTGATTTAAATTATTATAATCGTCATCTTCATTGAGCAGGATATTATTATCACCTAAATTATCCAGTTTTTGAATTGCCTCAGAAAAGCTTAGCTGCGAGATATCCTTCGCAGGTTGAAAACCACTACTGTTTTTTGAACCATATAATACTTCATTTACCAAACCGGCAGCTATCAGGTTTTCGGTAATATTCGACATATATTGAACGGGTAGTTTCAAACTGTCAGATAAACTCTGAGTATCTGGCGGGCTTTCTCCTTTAGCAAATTCGTTGGTAATCTTTTTTAGAATTAATAAACTCAACATTCTTTTTTTCGAAATACTTAAGAATTCATACTTCTTTTTGAATCCATAAGAACGAATGTTGTTTAGGGCCGCAGAAATTTCTGCCCCTAATAAAAAAACAAGCCAACTAAGCTGGACCCAGATTAAAAACAAAGGAAGTGCTGCAAAACTCCCATAAATAGCATTATATCGTGAAAATCCAACCTGAAGGTTTATATAGTAGAACTGAATTAATTGATACGCAGTTCCGGCAATTAATCCTGCTATAAATGCATGCGTGAATTTAACTTTTTTATTTGGCATTATCATATACATAAGGGTAAATAATAACCAAATAGTTATGTAAGGAACCAGTTTTATAAAAAAGAAAAAGACCGGCGAGAGCAATTCAAGAAAGGAGTCTTTTGAAATGTCCATTAAGATTGTTGATATATAAACATTGGCTGTTCCTGATGCAACCAATAGAATAGGTGCAATTATTACAATAGACAAATAATCAGTAAATTTTCGGAGAAAAGTTCTTGATCTTTCAATGTTCCATATGGTATTTACTGCATTTTCTATATGATGAAATAACTTTAGTACGGTATATAGCAATACCCCAATTGCAATTACAGCTAAAATACCACCTTTGGCGGAATCGAGCATCGATTTTGAAAATGTAAGGAGGTAAGTCATTACTTCCTTTTGCGAAGCAAGATTTTTCGAAATTTCCCTTTCTAGAATTTGCTCCAGCCCAAATCCTTTTGATATGGCAAAAGCCACTGCTATTACCGGTACTATTGATAATAGCGAAAAATAGGTAAGTGCAGAGGAGCGAATAGGGCATTCGTCTTTTTTAAAGCCCTTAAATGCAAGTATAATAACCCTTAGCGCATTAATAGCAAAACGATAATAAGCTGGGCGGTTTTTTGTATGATCTTCCCAGATCTGTTCATTAAAAAAGTAAATAACTTTTTGAAGAGTTTCTTTCAACTGCATTATTTAACTGATAAAGAAATTATTATGACAAAAATAAACATTCTTTTATGCAAACAAAGAAAGAGCCAATAATTTAGGGTAAATTAAAAGGCTCTTAGTCTAGTCTGATACTGAAAAACAGGTTGGCAATTATGCCATTTAGTAATGACAGGATATATTATTTTCCGAATTCAATAATTTTATGAGAATATTCACTAAGCAATATTGCCAAAGAATTTAAAGAAGCTTCTATTTCATTAATATCAAGGTTTTCAGTTTGTAATGTATCCCTGAAAAGTACTTTTTTTCCACTCTCGTCAAGTGCAAAGGCTCCATGGATAATATCCTGGTTTTTCATAAGTAAGCTTTTGTAAACTGCTGCATCATCGCCTTTAACTTCAAAAAGAAATTGCTGAATGATAAGCATTGGATCTGCACAGACTATAAGCAGATTGTTAATACCTTCGCTTTCTCTTTCAATTACAAAGGATCCATCTTTTTCGTCCTCACTGATTATATTATATTCTAGTTCAATGAGATAGTTTTTTACTTTTAAGAAGCTATTTTCCATAATCTGATTTTTTTAAATGATTTTAGTGATACCCAAAGATAATAAAATAATTTAGCCAATTGTTTAGGAATTTTTATTTTTTTGAGTTATTTGACTAGCACGTTGAATAATTACTTAAAAATAAAGAGAAACTACCTACAATAGTTTTAGCATTACAAATCAGATTTCAAAATTTGTATCCTAAAATATTTCATGGATGATTAGAAATAGAAAAGTTAATTTTCTGTTAATTGTTATTACTACAATTATAGGGCTTGCCTCAAGAAAATATCCGGTTTTTTTCGGGTATTTTTTGGCAGAATATCTTGGTGATACGCTATGGGCATTGTTGATTTACTGGATATTTGGTTGGATTTTTAAAATAGTTTTATATGCGCTCTTTTTCTCCTATTTTATTGAAATCAGTCAGCTATATCATGCAACATGGATTGATGGTATACGATCAACAAGATTGGGGGCACTGCTTTTAGGACATGGATTCCTGTGGACAGATATAGTTTGTTATACTGTGGGAATATTTTTAGGTGCCACAGGTGAATACTATTTGCAAAAGCGAAGTGAAACAGGTTAGGAATTTATAAATGACAGTATATTTTAGAGCATGATGAAATAAAATATGCTGTTTAGGTTACTTTTAGGGTCACCTGTTGAAGATTTTAAAGATTGGGCATCAGTCTGTTCTTCATTGCTTATTTCGCTGATTCTTTCATCGTCAGCATGCCTGTTTGTTTCGGTATAGGAGATAAAAAGTACCAAAAGGGCTATTATCGCCAGAATACAAAACAATTTTATAATTTTAACCATAACAATTGCTTTAACCATTCAGAAAACAAAGATAAATCATGCAACTATCTTTATGAGTTAAGCCTCTGTTAAAAAACCTTAATATTAAGTTAAAAAATGAAAGTGGATTATTAATGGAGAAATTTATCTCTGCTTGTTGGAAGAAACTATGTCTGAATACATGAATTACTAAACTTCAGCCTAAATAATATATGGAAATCATTTTAATCCTCTAGTATTCCTGGTTTAAATCAACGCCTTCCATTCTACCTCCACTGATAATTTTCCCCCAACGGAAGCTTATGTATAGCGAAAAGAGGTAACGTGTTTTTTGATCCCAGATAATTTGGAATTCATTTAAATAAACACTTGCAACAGCGCCAATTTCAAGTGCTTGCAATCTGTTATCATGTTTGCTGTATTCAAAGCTTAATCCTCCTTTGAGGTAGACACCCGGAGCAACAGAAATTTCATCAAAGCCTTTAAAAAAAGAGGAACGGCCAACAATGTACTGAGATAAATTATAATCAAATTTTTGATCCTCAATGTTATCTCCTACAACTACTTCGTAATATATTGGTTTTAAAAGCAATAAGTCTGGGCCAGCATCATAAAAATATCTTATAGCTACGCCAGTTTTATCAATTTTTCGGTACAATTCTCGTTGAAAACCTACTCCACCTCTTATATCCCACGCAAAATTTACTTTCCCGTATACAAACTGGTTTAATTGTGTAGTTGAATTTGATATTTTTATTTCTTTGGTATGTTTGACATAGTTCATGTCAATTTCCCAGATAAATTTTCTAAAAGAGTTTATTCTTGTTCCATTCCTATAGTTTCCACCAAAACCGTTGGTATTTACAAATAGTGCCCAGGATTTCTCATTTCTGAAAAATATCTTCTTTTCATCATCAATCTCACCCTGTGAGAAAAGATGAAATGTATATAATGATGAAAACAATAGGAGTAGAAAAACTCTTTTTAATTTCATAAAAAAAAATAAAAAGACTGGTAAATATGGTAAACTTATATATCTTTAGTTTGCGTTTATTTGGTTGGCAGGTACTTCTACCATAGTATAGGCCGGACAAGGTGGTGCACTCTTAAATCCCCTACACGAGCTCATAAAGCCTACCAAACCCAAAACAACAATAACAAGATAAATTTTCTTTTTCATAATTCTACAATTAAATAATTAACCTGAAAACTTTGCAAATATACTTTAATTTTATAAAAACCTAAATTAGCTATATTTTATTGTATTTAAAACAATTTTTGTGCAGTTTTATCTTTATTTAACAAAAAATAAAATTTACCCGAATAATTGTTAATTTTCGTATTAATTTGCAGGTATAAAAATTCTAAAAATAAGATTACCTATGTTACAAACAATTTTAAAACATAAAT
>JARGGF010000428.1 GCA_029210905.1 Bacteroidales bacterium
TCAGCAGGTTGGATGGAACATGAGAGACATTTCAGATGGCAGGTTATTTATGCGATGGAGTAATAATCCATTCTGGTCGTTTGAAAATGTTTATGCAGCTGACACAAAAGACCGTGTATACGGAAATATTGGCCTTAAAATAGATCTTATGGAAGGTTTGACTTTTACAGCAACAGGGCGTACAGATTTTTATAGCTTAAATGTAAATGACAGGGTTGGCTCCGGAGGAACTGTTACTGATTATTATGGAGAATCAACAATAAGTGAATTTGAAAATAACTTTGAAGGTATTTTAAATTACAGCAAAAAATTCACCGAAGATTGGTCATTAAATGCCTGGGCTGGTGGAAATATCAGGTATTCACAGTATAAATCTTCATCTATTGGAACGGTTGATGGCCTGGTGATTGAAAACTTCTATCATATATCAAATACTGTATCTCCAGCAAATTCAAGCTCCAGTTTTTCAGAAAGGCAAACAAACTCACTTTTTGCCTCAGCATCACTTGGATATAAAGATATGCTTTATTTAGATCTATCAGGCAGAAACGATTGGTCTTCAACCCTCCCTGTTGATAACAATTCTTATTTTTATCCTGCAATTAGTACCAGTTTTGTATTTTCAGAATTGCTGGATGATAATTCATTCCTTTCGATGGGAAAATTCAGGGCAAGTTACGCAATGGTTGGTAACGATACATATGCCTATAGGCTTTATGATACATATGATGTTACCACATTTGGTCCTACAACAACATTTTCTATAAATAATACAAGAAAAAACCCTTTTCTTAAAAACGAAACTACAGCTGAATTTGAACTTGGCTTGGATGCATCATTCATAAATGGCAAGGTTGGTTTTGGACTTACTTATTTTACCAGAAAAGCTTTTGACCAAATCATACCTTTGGATATTTCTGCAACTTCAAGTTATTCAAGGGCATACATAAATGCAGGTGAATTACAAAATACCGGTTTTGAAGCCTTACTTTATGGAACTCCGGTTAAAACAAATTCTTTTAGTTGGGATATTTCGTTTAATTTCTCAACTTATAAAAGTAAACTAAATTCATTATATGGAGATCTAACTGAAATGGTTATATCTGATGCCGGTTCAGCATGGGTTGTTGCTGAAGTTGGTGGTGAATATGGTGTAATGTACGCTTCTAATGGATACGTTTACGATGACGCAGGAAATAAAGTTGTTGGAACAAACGGCTTATACGAAAGTTCGGGTGAACCTGTAAAAGTAGGAAACATATTACCTGATTTTAATGGTGGTATTATGAATACTTTTAATTATAAAGGAATCGTTTTCAGTGCATTGATTGATTTCCAAAAAGGAGGTCTTGTCTATTCATATGCCAACAGATGGGCTACCGGATCTGGTCAGAGTGCTGAAACTGTTGGCTCAAATGATCTCGGAAACTCAATACGAATGGATCCTGCAATGGGTGGAGGTGTCAAAGCAGATGGTGTATTTGCTGATGGAACTCCTAATGATGTTTATGTTGATGCGCGTGATTTTTACAGAAATAAGCGAAACTTCCAGGAAGAATTTATGTATGAAACCAGTTTTGTAAAGCTAAGAGAACTAAAATTAGGTTATACATTACCTAAAGCTCTTGTATCAAAGGCCAAATTGCAAGCTGTCACTATTTCAGTTGTAGCACGTAATGTTGCGTTATTATCATCATTTGACGGAGGATTTGACCCCGAGCAGGTAAATACTATTTCAAATACTCAGGGTTACGAAGGAGGTTCACTTCCATCAACCAGGTCAATTGGTTTTAATATAAGTCTTAAATTCTAATCTTAAAATTGAGAAAAAATGAAATTTATAAATTATAAATGGTTTTCCTTTCTTGCCATAGTTGCAGTCTTAGCTACTTCGTGCTCGAAATTTGAGGAAATGAATATTGACCCAAACACACCCAAGACAGTACCAACCTCAGGTTTGTTAACACAGGCTCAGGCTAACCTGGTATATAACTTTAATGGCGAATTAGCACAATTAGGCTCACAATATGTTCAACATTTCACCCAACTTGAATATACCTATAAATCTAATTATGACGAAGGTGAAGGTCGATCCAGCTTTTATAGTGCCTATCTTGGAGGACTTACTGATTTACAGGAAATTATCAGGCTTAATGAAGATGAAGCTACTAAAAGCGATGCTGGAAAGTTTGGCGACAATGAAAACCAAATTGCTGTAGCAAAAATTCTTCAAACATGGGCTTTTCATAATATTACTGATGTTTGGGGTGATGTTCCCTATACAGATGCCTTGAGAGGAAGTGACGATATTATTGCCCCAAAATATGATACTCAGGAGGATATTTATGACGGATTGATTGCAGAATTGGATGCAGCCATTGCCATGATAAATCCTTCTGCACTATCAGACCTTCAGGGAGATTTAATTTTTGACGGCGATATGAATATGTGGAAAGCTTTCGCGGAATCCTTGCGATTGAGAATAGCGATGAGATTATCAGAAGTGGATGACACAAAAGCTAATTCATTGATAGATGATGCAGATTTTGCAAATGCGTTTACAACATCTGCTCAATATGCCGAATTTCAGCATTTAGCAACAGAAGATGAAGCAAACCCATTATACATTGATAATGTGATTATAGGAGGTGGGGACTATTTTGCTACAGCTAATACACTTGTTGATGCTATGGTTGCATTAAATGATCCAAGACTTCCAGCTTATGCTAACCTTGCTGCCAATTCTGGAACCTATGTAGGTTTGGAAATTGGAGTTACCGGGGATGCAAATGATTATTCACTACCTGGTGACATGTATGCTGAAGAAACTGCCCCTACCGTGATATTGGTAACAGCTGAAATACTTTTCATTAAAGCTGAAGCAGCACAAAGAGGTTACATTGGTGGTTCTGCCGCACAGTTTTACAACGATGCTATTACTGCTTCTATGGAATATAACGGAGTAGATGCAGCTGCTATTGCAACTTATATAGCTCAGCCTGAAGTAGCTTATAACGCCACCAATTGGCGAGAGTTAATTGGTACACAAAAATGGCTTGCTTTATATGCACAAGGAATCAATGCATGGGCTGAATGGAGAAGGTTGGATTACCCTGTTCTTACTCCTGGTGCCTTTGCGGTATTAACTGAAATTCCTAGAAGAAGAGCTTACCCTTCAGATGAATATGCAACCAATAATGCCAATGTAATGAGTGCTGCTGCAAACATACCTGGAGGGGACAAATTCACTGAAAAAGTTTGGTGGGATAAATAGTAAGTCCTTTTAGTCAATAGGAATTCTTTGCAACCCAGACTTTTTTTTAGAATTCTCCCTAGACTTAAGATGTATAAGGGCTATCTTATTCACATAGAAATAGATAGCCCTTATGTTTAATAAACCTGTAGTTTAATAATAAGTTTTAAAGATATTTTTTTGAAAACTCGGTTCGGAGTCCTGGATTAAAATATCTAAATTCATAAGCTTAATACAATGTCTAAATTATGTTTAATGACAAAGTTTACAAAAAATGATTGACCGCAAAACATTTTTAAAAAGCCTGGGGCTAATGGCTGGGTTTAGCTGGTTTTTTCCAAGCAATTCAAATTCATTAACTCAAATCAACAGCAGAGCATCGGCCATGGAAAAAATATTACCAAAACGATTAAAAAAAGGTGATGTTATCGGACTTGTTACACCTTCGGGTATTATTACCAGCCAACAATTGGATGAGATGGTTGAGAAAATTGAAAAACTGGGTTATAAAACTTTCTACAAACCTTCGGTGCTTTCAGCATATGGTTATTTTGCAGGTACTGACCAGGAACGTGCCGATGAGCTAATGGATATGTTTGCCAACAAAGAAGTTGATGCCATTTTATGTGCAAGGGGTGGATATGGTGCTATTAGAATGCTAGATTTACTTGATTATGAGGTAATTAAAACAAACCCTAAAATATTCATAGGTTACAGTGATATTACCGCCATCATAACAGCTATTTTTCAAAAAACCGGACTGGTTTGTTTTCATGGACCGGTGGGAACCTCAACTTTTAACGATTTTTCAATGAAATCATTTAACGATGTGCTTGTTGACCCCAAAAACCATTATAAATATCCCTACGAAAAAGAAGAAAAAGGTGAAGAAAATCCTGAGTTCGATTTTTACACCATAAACGGGGGAAATGCTGAGGGTGAACTTATTGGAGGAAATGTAAGCGTACTTGCCTCACTGATAGGAAGTAAGTTTGACACAAATTTTGAAAACAAAATAGTGTACCTTGAGGATGTGGATGAAAAAATATACAGTGTTGATAGAATGTTAGTACACCTGATTCACGCTACAAATATTAATAAAGCCGCCGGACTGGTTTTGGGCGTATTTAATAACTGCAGCGTAAATGATAAACCATCTTTTACTTTGCGCGAAGTAATCATTGATTTGTTAAAACCCTTGAATATTCCAACGGTTTATGGATTTCCATTCGGACATATAAAAAATAAAATGACCATTCCTACTGGTGTTTATGCAAAATTTAATGCTGATAAAAAAACATTAAAATTAATGGAAAAAGCAGTTGGTTAAGAGCTTGTTGGTGAAGCCAGACGGGGGTGAGTTTAAAATAATTAATTAAATAGAACATTAACATTTTCTTAACTAAACGACGTTGAATTATGATGCGTAAAATTTCAATCACCCTTTTATTTGTTTTAACCATTTCTCTTGCCTTTGGACAATTTCGGAAACTGGAAAAAAGAAAACACTCCGTAAACAAACTTTTAAATGAAATAAAAGCAGATAGTGATTTTAAAAATGCAAGCTTTGCCTTTTTTGCCCTGGATGCCAATACCGGAGAAATAATCTCATCATATAACTCAGACATGGCCTTAAGGCCGGCATCCAATCAAAAACTAATATCCACGGCAACTATTCTGGAACTTTATGGGCCTGATTATCAGTTCAAAACAAGTTTGGAATATACAGGAAGTATTGACACTTTAAAACATATTCTCAACGGCAATATTATTATTAAAGGTGGTGGAGATCCCAGCCTGGGTTCAATTTACTTTGATGAAACAAAGGACAAGCAATTTCTTAATCAGTGGACAAAGGCGATACAAAAGCTGGGTATAGATTCAATTGCAGGTGCCATCATTGCTGATGCAGGTATTTACAGTAAAGACATTG
>JARGGF010000429.1 GCA_029210905.1 Bacteroidales bacterium
AATTGGATGAAAATTTAATGAAATTGTACCCTGATAATTACATGGTTATAAATCTGCATAACAAAGTTAAAAACCTGACAAGTCTGGACATTGGAAGCATTGCACCTGAAATTGACTTACCAGGGGTTGATGGAAAAAACATAAAATTATCATCTTTAAGGGGTAAATATGTTTTGGTCGATTTTTGGGCTGCATGGTGCGGTCCCTGTCGTAGAGAAAGTCCCAATATGGTGGCTGTTTATAAAAAATACAATAAAAAGGGGTTTGAAATATATAGTGTTTCATTGGATCAAAAAAAGGACGAATGGGAAAACGCAATAAAAAAGGATGGCCTGGGTGCCTGGGCCCATGTAAGCGATTTAAAATACTGGAGTAGTCAGGCTGCAAAGGATTATAATGTTGATGCCATTCCTTTTACCGTTTTACTTGATAAAGAAGGAAAAATAATTGCCAAAGGTTTACGTGGTGATAAGCTTAATGAAAAACTGGCTGAGATTTTTAAATAAGTAACTAAAAAATAAAATTCATCACAAAGTGCTTTAAATTAGAATTATGCAATAATTTAATGTAAGCCATTGAAGTTTTTTCAGTGGCTTTTGTTTTTGAAAAGGAATCAAAATTGTAAATTAGTTGCCAAACTAATCTTAAATATCCTATTATGAAAAAAGTTCTAACCTTTTTGAGCCTTCTTATGGTAATTATTTCATGTTCTGTTGAAAAGAAACAAGCGGACTTAATTGTAATTAATGCAAAAGTATATACTGTAAATGACAGTTTTTCATTAGCTGAAAGTTTTGCAGTGGCTGATGGAAAATTTATTGCAATAGGCACCAGTACTGAGATACAGGACAATTATAACGCAGCAGAAATAATTGATTTTAAAGGGAAAGCAGTTTATCCAGGGTTTTTCGATGCCCACTGTCATTTTTACGGCTACGGATTAAATCTCCAAAAAGCTGATTTATTGGGTACCAAATCATTTGATGAGGTGGTAGAGCGGGTTAAACAACATGCTGAAAATCATACCAGTGAATGGATCCAGGGACGTGGCTGGGATCAAAATGACTGGGATGTTCAGGAATTCCCAACCAACGAAAAATTAAACGATGCCTTTCCACAACAACCTGTTGTACTTACAAGGGTTGATGGACACGCCCTAATTGCTAATGATGAAGCTCTTAAAAGAGCAGGAATAACAATAGATTCAAAAGTTGACGGAGGTAAGTTTATCCAAAAAAATGGAAAGTTAACCGGTGTTTTAATTGACAATGCTGAAGAGCTTTTGATGTCTGCCCTTCCTAAACCTGATAAAACTTTTCAAACAAATGTTTTGCTGGATGCGCAGAAAGCCTGTTTTGCAGTAGGTTTGACCACAGTTGACGATGCCGGGCTTTCAAAAAAAACGGTAGAATTAATCGATGAATTGCAAAAAGCGGATAGTCTTAAAATACGCATTTATGCAATGTTGAGTCCGGATAAAGACAACCTGGATCATTTTGTAAAAAACGGCCCTTATAAAACTGGTTATTTAAATGTCAGATCAATAAAATTATATGCCGATGGTGCATTGGGTTCCCGTGGTGCTTGTTTATTAATGGCATATTCGGACGATCCGGGTAACCATGGCTTTTTAGTTAATACGCCGGAAAATTTAAGGGATGTCTGTAAATTGGCTTTTGAAAACAATTATCAAATTAATACCCATGCCATTGGCGATTCTGCCAACCGCTTAATGCTAAAAATGTATGGTGAATTTTTAAAAGGTGAAAATGATAAACGCTGGCGAATTGAGCATGCACAGGTGTTAGATCCAAAGGATTTCGGTATTTTTGAACAATTTTCAATAGTACCATCAGTGCAACCTACACATGCCACATCAGACATGTACTGGGCTGATGAAAGACTTGGCACTGAGCGTATTAAATATGCATATGCCTACAAAACACTACTTGATCAAAATGGTTGGATTGCAGCCGGTAGCGATTTTCCTGTTGAAAATATAAATCCATTGTACGGTTTTTATGCTGCTGTTGCCCGAATGGATTTTGATAATTATCCCGAAGGTGGATTTCAAATGGAAAATGCGATATCCCGTGAGCAAGCTTTAAAAGCCATGACTATTTGGGCTGCCAAATCAAACTTTGAAGAGCATGAAAAGGGCAGCATTGAAGTAGGCAAATTTGCTGATTTTGTGGTGCTTGAAAAGGATATTATGACAATTGATATTAAAGAAGTTCCTATTGTACAGGTTCTGAAAACTTTTATTGGTGGTGAAAATGTTTTTGATAAGTAGCTTTTATCACCAATCCAACCGCACGATTACTCGCTATCTCTTATGAGAAAAGTTGTATTGCGTGGTTTATTACAGTTTTATAGTTAGTAACCACACGAAAGATTTGTGCGAGAGCAAGGGGGCGACCTGCAGATTAAAGGGAATGTGTTAAATATCGAATATCGATCAACGAATTTCGATTTATGAAGTGCTTCAAAACAAACAGTTTTGGAATTTTTTCCTTCTAAAATCAAGAATCAGTATTCGGTGTTCGATATTTGAATGTTGATTGTTACATAAATAATTCGTTTGATAGATAAAAATTTTTTCATCAAAAGGCATATGCATGATTTTCAGTGTTTTTGTATTTTTGTTAACAGTAGAACCCTAAAACCTTTGCCATGAATTATAAACCTTATTTTCTATTGTATTTATTATCATTTGCTTTCTGGGGCTCCAATTTGCTTGCCCAGTCAAGTTTCGACAAACTAATTGAAAAACAGGAATTCGATAAAGTTTATAAAAAAATCACAAAAAAACTGGAGAAAGAACCTGATGATGTGATTACTAATTTCGATTTTTCTGTCTTTTTCAATATTCGTGAAAATCCTCAGTACAACACTGATTCGGCCTACTATTTTGTCCGAAGAACTAAAGAGTTACTCAACAAACTATTTCAAAAAGAAAAGGATAAGCTTTTGAAAGACAATTTTAATGATGCGACAATCGAAAAGCAGATAGTAAATGTTTGTAAAAATGCCTTTTCGCAAGCTAAAGAAAAAAACAGCATTGAAGCATACAATTATTTTATGGATCATTTTCCTGATTCGGAGAATGAACTGAATGAAGCAATTGCTTTAAGAAATAAAATTGCTTTTACGGATGCCGAAAAAACCAATTCAGTAGAGTCATTTCAGAACTTTATTGACGCTTATCCAAATGCAACCGAAATACCTGGTGCAAAAGCTAAAAGAAATTCACTGGCGTTTCAGGGTGCTGCTGATAGAAATACGGTCGAATCATTTCAGTATTTTATCAATACTTATCCTGAAGCCAAAGAAATTGAGTTAGCCACACAAAAAAGAGATTTACTTGCTTTTCAATCGGCCAGGCAAACAAACACATCAACTGCTTTTACTGCGTTCATGTCAAACTATCCGAAAAGCCTACTGCTTCAGAATGCCGAATATAAACGCGATAGCCTTTATTACCTCGAAAATACCAAACGAAACGATGCTGCCAGTCACATCCTTTTTTTGAAAGAAAACAAAAAAAACAAGTATATTTATGAAATTCAAGACAGCTTGTACGAAATAGCAGTACGAAATGGTGACTTTTACGGACTTAAATATTATGTGGAAAACATAAAAACAAACAAACTTGATAGCGCCTGGCATCACTTTTACAACATCTATACAGCCGACGGGTTTCCCGGTTCCTACAATTCTTTCAAAGAAGATTATGGTAGTGGGTTCCCCTTTCCTGAGAAAGTGGATGAGGATTATCAAACTTCATTAGCTATTCTTGATTTTGTTGATAAAAATGGTCTTAAACCTGGGAAAACAAATGAATATAAGGAGTATCTTAAAAAGGCGCACGATAAAGATATTGCTTTTAACATTTTGCAAATGATTTTGAGTAAATACATTGTGGCGAAAAACTGGCGGACAACTATAGGATTATCTCAAAGCTATAAGTCATGGTTCGGAGAAAATAATAAAAATCTGAACAATTTGATCGAAATTTTGTCAAGTTCGGATAAATCTGTAAAACCGGTTCCAATTCGCGGAGAAATTAATACCCTTAAAGGGGGCGAATATGTTCCGGTAACTACCGCCGACAATAAATACATCTATTTCTGTGGCCTCAAAAGAATGGATAATTATGCAGGGGAAGATGTTTTCATCTCGAAAAATGTGAATGGATATTGGCAAAAACCAAAGATTATCAGTGAATTATCAACTTTGGGAAACGATGCCCCTTTGTCTGTATCAACAGATGGAAACGAACTTTTATTATTTAAAAACAGTGATTTATACTATTCAAAGAAAACCGCTAACGGCTGGAGCGAGATTGAAGTTTTTCCTGCACCAATCAATAGTGATGCGTGGGAGGCTGATGCCATGATGACTAGCGATGGCAAGGCATTGATTTTTGTATCACAACGAGAAGGAGGCTGTAATTACATACGCGAAGATGCTGATATTTATGTCTGCCTGAAAACAGATAATGGCTGGAGCGAAGCCATTAACCTGGGGCCGATCATCAATACAAAATACACCGACAGATCTCCCTTTCTTCATCCTGATATGAAAACTTTGTATTTTGCTTCATCAGGTCACGGTGGTTTGGGAGGACTTGATTTATTTCGTTCAACGAGGCTTAGTGATTCAAGCTGGACAGAATGGAGTGAACCTGTAAACATGGGAAAAGAAATTAATTCGGAAACTGATGACTGGGGTTACAGAATTTCAACCGATGGTGAAACGGCCTATTTTTCAGCTAAGAGTAGTAATGATATGGACGATTTGTATACTATGCAAATTCCGCTTCATTTAAGACCGGACGCTGTGGCCACTATTGCCGGAAATTTGTTGGATAAGAATAACATGCCCATTGAGGCCACCATTCGTTGGGAAGATTTATCCGCACAAAAAGCGGTGGGCGAATCAAAAAGCAGCCCTGAAGACGGGAGTTTTTTTATTGTATTGCCTTTAGGCAAAATCTATGGCTATTACGTTGATAAAGAAGATTATTTTCCTGTTTCGAACAATATTGATCTGCGAAAAGTTACAAAAGCGGTTGAAGTTAAGCAAGACATTAACATGCCTACCTTTCAACAAATGAAAGAGGACGATTTGGCTGTTCCGGTTAATAACCTGTTTTTTAATGTCAATCAAAGTACCTTATT
>JARGGF010000042.1 GCA_029210905.1 Bacteroidales bacterium
TAATTGATGGTATTTAATTTGGCCTCAACATATACAATATCACCATCCGGCTTGTTTATTTTCAGCTCGTAATGGTTATCAACATTCTTACTTTGAGCATTTTGCGAATATTCAGCAATCGTTTTTCTAAGTTGTGCCCTACTAATGAATGAACGCATGGGTTTACCAGTAAATTCTTCAATTGGGTAACCAAATATCCTGGCTGCTTGTTTATTGGCAAAAACAATTAACTTGTCCTGCAAAATAAGGATGCCATCACTTCCTCTTTCAACCAGTAACCTGTATTTTTCTTTGGTTTCTTTAATCTCTTCTTCCACCCTTTTTTTGTCGGTGATATCCATAAAAATTCCCAAAGAATGAACCTGTCCTGAAACCGGATCGGTAAATGGTACCTTTGTTGATTCGAAAATATGGGTAATTTTATCTAAATCAGTAACTTCTGATATTTTGGCTACTTGTTTTTCTCTTGTGGTGATTACCTCCCTATCTTCAGTTACAATTCGTTCTAATTCAGTTTTTGATTTGTGAAAATCAGCTATATTGCCGTATACCAGATTTTTGGTGGTGGTATTATAAAAGTTCGCGCTTGCTTTATTTGCCAATAAAACATTTCCATTAAAATCTTTCAAAAAGATCATATGAGGAACCAAATCGAGCACTTTTCTGAGTCTTTGTTGATTTTGCTTGTATTTATACTCAATTTGTTTTGTTTCTGAAATATCTAATAATAAGCATCTTACGCCATTAAACTTATCTTTTTTATTTATTGCTTTAAAATACATTACGGCCGGTAAAGTTTCCCCGGATTTTTTCCGCAATTTGAGTTCAATACGTTCGCTGCTTTCAAATTTTGAAAAATTATTAAGCAATGAGCTTACAATTGGTTCATTTCCACGACTAGCAATATCGGTCAGATATAGACCATGCTGTACATCTTTATCTGAATATAAAAGTTGTTGTTCAAGTTGATAGTTATAGGTGAGTATTTTACCTCTTGCATCAGTCTCCAGCAAAATAAATGGGAAAAAATCTGAAAAAAGATCATTGTTCTTATGTGCTTGTGGTTTAATGTGGGCACACTTGCAGAAAGTAAATAATAAAAATTGTTTATTATGATGGTTAAGTTTAGACAAACTAACATCTAACGGACAATCATTAAAACTGTCAAATACCTGGCTTTTTACTTCCTTATTTTGTTTTAACCTGCCAATAAAATCATTAATTTGAATAGTTTGTTCATTGGTGAATAACTTATCCAAACTGCATGGTAATTTAATTTTTGTATTATTTAAAAAGAACTTTGATGCTTTTTTATTTAAATACAATACTTCCTCTCCCTCCATTACCATAATACCTTCATCCAAATCACGGATAAACATATCAAATGGCAGGTGGTCTGTTAAACTTTGACTATCAGACATAAACACCCTCTCCTATAAAACTTGGCGATAAAAGTAAAAATATTTTTGAAAAAGAAATATGATTTACAATATGCCTGTGGTGTATGCAGTTAGGTGTTTTAGGCCAGAATAGCGTAATTCCGGGCATGTTTCTAATTTTTTTCGGGGTCATAATTTTCTAATAATCAGGGTTCAATAAACATATTCTCTGATTATCAACGATAATGCCAAATAAATTGAAGTTAAAGGAAAATTTTATAAAAAAAGGCTAATATTCCCTTTTGTTTTTTCTGTGGGGCAAATATTTTTGTATATGGTTTTAATAATATCGTCAATGGAGAAGGGTTTAAAAATAACGTCGTTAAATTTTGCATCTTCAAACGCGCTTAGATTATTTGGCATATAATAAGCCGTTTGCGCTATTATTGGTATTTTAGGAAAATCCTTTCTTATTGCACGCGTAGTTTCGAAGCCATCAATTCCTGGTAATTTGATATCCATTAAAATAAGGCGAACGCTACCCTGGTGAGTTTTTATAAGCTTAATTGCTTCATTTCCGTTAAATGCCCTAATCAGTTCAAAATTTTCGGTTTCAAGTGCAATAGAAAGATATAGAAAATTTGTATCATCATCTTCTACAATCAATATTTTATGGTGTTGATCTTTAGGCATTAATTTTTTATGTGCTTTCCTGTTTAAACTTTCAAACGTACAAATTTATTTTGTCAAAATTAAATTTTATACATTTTTAACATGCTTTTGCTCAAATTCCGGTGGATTGATCTACAGTTCTGTTCATCAAATCCAGAAATTCATTACGCTTTCTTCTGGCAATTGGCAAAATTTCACCATCATCCATTTCAACGCTCCAGCGTTCTGTTTTAATTAATTTTTTAACATAAAGTATATTGATAATAAAGGAATTGTGGATGCGCAAAAAGTGAGCAGGCATAACATTTTCAAAATCTTTAAGTGTTTTCTTTACCGGTATTTGCTTGTTAGCATGTAAATATATTTTCACACTGGATTCTGCCGAAGCAATATATAAAATATCAGAAGATTTTAAATAGTTAACTCCATAGGGCGAATTTACAGCAATTTTATCATTAACTGCATTACGAAGTTTATCGGCTTCCTGGTGGATTTTATTTGCTGATAGAGAAAAACTTTCTTTTTTAATTAAGCGTGATACTGCTTCTGTAAGTTCTTCGATATCAATTGGTTTTAATAAATAATTGGCTACACCAAATTTAAAGGCTTTTATGGCGTATTCGTCATAAGCAGTGGTAAATATAACATGAAAGTCGGTGTTCTCAAGTTGCTCCAATAATTCAAAACCATTTAGCCCAGGCATATTGATGTCTAGAAAAATTAATTCAGGTTTGATTATCGGGATTTTTTTAAGTGCCAACTGCGGGTCGGTAAATGTATTTACCACCTTTAAATCAGGTAAATAATCTGTAATAATTAATTCCAATGATTCTACTGCATCGGGTTCGTCGTCAATAATAATAGTTGTCATTTTTGTTCTTTTAATTGTTTTTGCTTTTTCCAGAAACGATAATTTCTACCTTGTGATAATTCAAGAACAAGTTTCACAATATTTCCTTTTTGGTTGAAGGAAACCAAAGTGTTTTGCGTAAATCCAAATGTTATTTGGCCTTTGTAAAGTTCATTTAAAAGTTGTATCCTTTTATTAATAAAATCAGCATTTATCCCTTGGTTTAAATTATTGGAATCATCAATTTTTCCGTTATCTTCAATTAGTACTATTATAGAATTTGGGTGTTTATCGATAGTGATTTTAACAAAATTTCCTTCATTATTGTTTTTTAAACGGTTCCAGATTGCTTTCTCAACCAGCGGCTGGATAAAAAGCCCTGGAATTATTAAGTTTTTTTGGTCAATATTTTTATCAATAATTAATTCGTAGGCAAGTTTGTCCTTAAGACGAAATTTTTCCAATTCAAGATATAATTTTACTATGAAAAGCTCATCTGATAAGGTTAAAAATTCTTTTTGAACAGCATCAAGTACAGCCCTGATATAACTGGAAAGCTTTGAAAGGTTTTTGCTTGATTCAAGTTTGTCATTTTTTAAAATTGAATGGTGAATGGAGTTAAATGAGTTAAAGATAAAATGGGGGTTTATTTGCGTGGCAACGGTTTTACTCATGAAAGTTTTTAATTCTTTCCTTAGGCGGTTTTCATTTCTAATTTTAAAAAGGATTTTTTGTATTGATAAAAAAATGAAAATCATAATAAAACTTAGAACTAATAGGTAGAACCACCATTTATGCCAGAAAGGACTTGCTATTGAAAACGAGATTGTTTCGTTTACATCACTCCAGGTTCCACTGCTATTAAAGGCTTTAATTCTAAATTGATAATTACCGGGTGCCAGATTAAAATAATTAATATTATTAAAATTGGTCTCTTCCCATTTCTGCTCGAGAGGATATAGCTGATATTTGTACAGTATATTTTTTCGGCTTTTATACGATATCCCTATATAAGAAAAACTAATGTTATTTTGCTCATAATAAAGTTGATAACCCGATAAAACGAGGGTATCTTTATTATTAATTTTTATGGTTTGTATGTGCAATTTTGGTTTGGCTTCAGCCCATTCTATTCGGTCTATGTTCAGGTAATTAATTCCATGTCTTGTTGCAATATATAAAATACTGTCGTCGATAAGCAGTTGATTAATTTCATTATTAATCAATCCAGAACTTACATCGAGCCTGCTTATGCTTATTTCCTTCTGTTTATTAAATGCTATTTTATTTATCCCTTTATTGGTTCCTATCCATAATTCGTTCTTATATTCCACAATACTTGATATAGAATTACTTGCCAATCCATTACTGGTATTTATGATTTTGGCAGAAAAATCATTTAAGTCGAGAATTATTAAACCAAATCCTTTTGTGCCAATAAAAAGTGAATTACTATTTTTATACAGTGCATTAATCCTGTGCGACAATACAGCGTTATTTTTTCCAAAATATTCGTATTCACCGTTCCTGTATTTCCATAGCCCGTTTAGGGTTCCGAGCCACAAACTTTTATCTTCATTTTCAAAAATGGCATAAACTGTTTTTTCCCATTCATCACTTGCATTAGAAAGGTAAGTGATGGAATCTTTATTAAATTTGTACAGCCCGGTATAGGTTCCAGCCCAAAAATATTCACCCTTTCCGGCAATAAGACTCTTTATTGCTCTGTCCATTCTTCCACTATATTTAATTCTTGCAGATTTAATTGCATGTGAATTTTTTGTATTCTCATCAAAAAACCTGCACAAATCATATGTGCCACATATAAGACTTTGATATACAGGGTGATAAACAAGCTCCAAGGAAGTATTATTATCAGGGAGCTTTAAGGTAAAAGCATGAGTCATGGATTTTTTTTCAAAAGCAATCAAGGCATCCTCTTCAGTACTGAGGCAAAGATAATGTGGAGTAGCCGCAACTGCCAGGATATTATCACTTCGCAATGAAGGGAGTGGTAGCGATTTAATTTCTCGCGAAGGCAAATAGTAAACACCATTATTCAGGGTAGTAAACCAAATTCCATTTTCATTATCAACAAGCACAGAGGAAACTTCTTTATCTTTTAAAAACCAGACACCAGGTGAGTCATTAAAATTAGTATTAGTAAAACATTTAATGCCTTTATTTCTTATACTTACCCAGTAATTTTTGTTTCTATCCTTGCTAAACCAAATTATATCATCTTGGTAATCAATTAGTTTTGTAATAGTGTTGCCGACATATTTAAAAATATATTTGTCAGCAGAAAAGATGATTTCGTTCTCACTGTCACCCTCATTTGCAAAAAAGAGCGAGCTTCTGCTAGGGTTAATTTTATAATCGAAGGCGATAAAGTGTTCATTCATAGCCAGGGCAATCTTAGCGCTTCCTCTATCCCGAAAACCCATAGAATATGAATTTTTGCCCCTTTTCGAAATAATAATTGTTGATACATTATAATCATTCTGCTGCTTATTAAGTTCACCTGTGGCATTTATATTAAATATTCCATAATGTCCCACAGAGAAACAAATATTATCAAGAGAATCGACAGAAAATGAATTTTTTACCGGAATGGCCCTTACCCCCAGGTTGTTTTCGATAACACGATTGAAAGGGTAGTGTGTTATTTTATTATTTTCAAAGTAACAAAGTTGACCGGATAAGGAAATGAACCAAATCCTACCTTTGTAATCCTCGTATAAATCAAATACAGTGTTGTTTACAAGACCACTGTTGATGTCAAAGTTTTCAAAATTTTCACCATCGAACCTGCTTACACCATTATCGGTAGCAAACCAAATATATCCTTTGGTATCCTGAATGGTGTGGTAGATTTCTGAGCCGGGCAAGCCATCTTCCTCACCGAAGTGAGCATAGGTATACTCCTGGTAATTAGCATGTTGTGACACTAAAAATATCATGCTAATAGCTATAGCAACATATTTAAATGATGTTTTCAATTTTTTGGTTTTTTTTATTTTCCAGGATAAGGGGCAAAGTAATTGTTACTTTTGTCCCCATTTGTTCCTTATCGTTTGATATATCACTATAATTTATTTTGGCATCCTTTTTTAGGATTTGTGATAAAATGGATAATCTGCTGTTTGTTATTTTCGAACCTAATGATTTTTTGTTTTCGAGAATAGGGTTAAAATTTTTTAAAGAATTTGTCCTTCCAATACCATTGTCCACCACTTCTATTATTAAAGAGTTTTCATATATTGAAAATTTAATCTTTACAAATCCATATTTAGTTGAAGGCATTATACCATGCCAGATAGCGTTTTCAATAAATGGTTGTATTATCAGACTTGGTATTTTAGTATTATAAATGTTAATATCCTCTGTACAATCAATAGAATATTGAAATTTATTTTTAAGCCGTAAAGATTCAATTTCAAGATAAAGTTCAAGCGCACTTATTTCTTCAGAAAGACTAATATACTCATTTCTTGAATTTTCTAAAACTTTTCTAATCAATTTCGAAAATTTGGTCAAATATATACTGGCATCTCTCTTTTCATTGGTTAGAATATATTTGTTAATAGAGTTTAATGTATTAAAAATAAAATGAGGGTTCATTTGACCTACAAGAGCTTGCATCATGTAAGTTTGCATGTTTTTTTTGAGGCTGGCTTTTTCGCGAATAGAAAGAATGCTAATTTTATATAAAAAACTTAATATACTTGATAAAAACAAGAACAGTAAGATTTTAAATTGATAAGTTTGCCATACAGAGGGAAAAATTTCAAATTTTATAGAAACCGGTTTCTCATTCCAGTATCCTTCCAGGTTTTTTACCATAGCAATAAAAGTGTATTTTCCAGGTGGAATTCGATAATAACGTGCTTCCCTGCTTATTGTATAGTTCCATTCTGATTCTAATCCTTGAAGCATGTAGCGGTATTCAATTGCTTTGCCCATTCTATATCTGAGAGCTTCAAATGAAAATGAAATATTATTTTCATTATAATTTAGTCTGAAAGTATCTTTTTTCAAAAGATTTTTGCCATCGACTATAACTTTTTTAATAAAGAAATTGATCGATTCAATTTTACTTGTGTTATTTCTTGTATAGATAACCAGCCCTTTATTTGTAGCAAGATATAATTTTGATCCTAATGATACTATTTGATTAATTTCAAAACTGGATAATTCTGAAACTTTTGTAATTTCAACCTTCAAACTTTCAATATTTTTATCCAACAAAGTAATTTTATTTAGGCCATTTAAGCTTCCAGCCCAAATAGTATCTCCATCAACTTCAAGGCAAGTAATTGTGTTAGAATTAATTCCGTCGGGTTTATTTATTTGTCTTACGGTATCTTTATCGAAAAATAGTATGCCTTTTCCTTTTGATGCCAATATAAACAGTGAGTTAATCTTTTGAATATCAAGTATTCTTGAATTTAATAGAGGATGATCCTTACCAAGTTGCTTTAATGTTCTGTTTTTAAATATTCTCAATCCATCCCTTGAACCAAGCCATAAGTTTTCGTCTTTATCAAGATAGATAGTATTCACTCTTAATCTGAAATTATTACTAAATCTTGAATCAAAATCAATAAGATTGTTTTTATAATGAAAAAATCCATAACCTCCGGCTATCCAATAGCCCCCTTTACTATCAAGGATTAGATCGGTAGCAGTAAACGTTTTAAAATCTCGTTTTGCCAATTGCGGATAATTATTTTTAAATAGCTTAACGTGGTCATCTTTAATAAAATATAAAAAACCAGAAGTAGCAGCAATGATTTGATCACTGCGGTGGTCAAAAAATAATCGCTTAACTCCGGTTGAGAAGCCTTGCTGTAGACTGATATGGGAAAAATTATTATTAATTATTTTGCTGATATAATTTTGGTTATATCCAATCCAGACAATACTATCTTGAATTTCCAGACAATTTATATTATTGTACAATAGACCATTATCTTCATTATAAACAACAAAATTAAATGATTCCAGGTAGAAAACCCCTTCATCAAGAGTCGAAAACCAATATGAACCAGCTTGGTCCCACATAACAGAGGTAACAGTTTTCCCCTTTAACAATTGATTTTTTAGGACTATTTTATCATTTTCAATTCCATAGCAGAGGGCACCCTCATTAACCGGACAAATCCAAATTTCTTTTTCTTTGGTTTTTTTCAGCCACACTATGCTATTTCCAACACGATAGCTTCTTTTTACATTTATGCTTTCGATAATGTGCATATAATTGTTAGCACAAAAAATGAATGTGCTATCACTAATAAAACAGGTAAAAAGATGCTGAGGGTAAATATGGTTTTGCAGTGATAACCTTATTTTTTTTGTTTCATTTTTTTTTATATATCTAACGTTTTCAAACCGGTTATCCTCGTAATTTATAATCCCCGGGATATTAATTGAAGGCTTAATTGCATATATAAACTGACTTATTTCTGTAGTTTCATCTTTTCCTATCCTAACGGCATTTCCTTCTGAAGAAATAGAAATTACTCCTGAACCTTTAACGCTGATATATATATTATCAATACTATCAACATAAAATCCATTCTTTAATGAAACAGGATTCTCAAATAGTAGATTTGAAAGTTGATTATTATATTTATACTCAATAATTTTCCCCTTTTGCCAGTATGCTAATTTTGCTGTAATCCCTATAAACCATATGCGCTTTTCAAAGTCTTCATAAATTTCCGAAATAGCATTTTCAGGCAACCCATCATTCACATCAAAATTTTCAAATTCGTAACCATTATATCTGCTCACACCATTATCTGTGGCAAACCAAATATATCCCTTTGAATCCTGAAACACATGGTAAACTTCAGAGCTGGGTAATCCATCAGCGGTAGTAAAATGCTGATAGATATATTGTTGGGCTGAAATATCTATTTCAACATTACTATATAGAAGTAAAGCGATAAATACAATAATTTTGTTCATGTTACTTCCTGGATGTGAGCATATAAAATAAGTTAATTATTGGGTGGTTTCAAAAATAATTTTTAGTCATTAAATATTTGGTGATGGTTATTAGAGAATCAAGTGGTGCGAATGATAATATAAAATAAACAAAGTATATGCAATCGTACATAATCTTTTATTTAAAGTAACATTCTGGATAAATGTATCTAAATATTTAGTTATAAATATTATATGAAAATCAAATAATTTGGTTATGGATTAAATTCCCCGTGCTGCTTTATTTGTATTGATTTTAATAATCGATATCAAACCGTTATTATAAAATATGTCTGTTTTTTTTAGAATATGATATCTTTTTAAACCAAAAAATTGCTGGACGCTATATCTGTAGTAAAATTGAACCAGCATTATTCATAAAATTTTTCGGGTTGAATCAGCGTATTTTTTGAACAATTGGCATATGTTACTATGCCAGGAGATTTATACAATTAAGAAATTGTGCAATAACAGTTGTGGATCTTTAAAGTAGGCTGTATTAAATGTGGTGTATTTTTTCAATATGAGCTCTTTAGAAAACACGATGGAAAAAACTATCAAATTTTCCATCGTGTTTGCTGGTTTTTTAATTCCTTGATTATTTTGAGTAAGCCTTAAAAAGAAGGCTATTTAATTTTTCGTGTATAAGTATATTTCTCCCGGGGATTCCAGTTTTTGCCGCCATCATTTGAGCTTTTGATTTCAAGAATAAAACTACCTTTCTCAATATTGCAAATGGATAATTGTGTGCATGATTTATTTTCGGCTTTTCCTGCAGTATAACTAATATCACAATTGTCTGCCGTAAAGCAGGAATCAGTAAAATTTCCTTCAAATATTTCAAAGGTTGAAGAAAGGTCATCAAAAACAGATATCCTGTATTTATTGTCTGCATCATTGTAGGTGTAATCCACCCTTTTTGAATAAGCAAAATAGTTTTCGTAGTTGATGTTCTCCTGCAATAGATTGGTTGAAACATAATTAATGTCAGAATTAGTAGCGCCTGTTTTGTACCAGGTTCCTCTTCTTGTAAAAACTTCCAGGTCAACATTCCAGTCTCCCTGCATAAATTCAAGTTTGTTCATTTGCTCTTTACGTGGCATTACTAAAAGCTTTTCATCCAACTTAATGTTAAATTCAATGTTTTCAATTTGTAAAATTCTATCACGTTGCCAGAAGGTACGTTCTATAAAAAATGGAATTACCAGTCCGTTTACAGTTCTGAAATCATCAAAAAAGGTTTGTGCAGGTACCGGGGTTGCAAAATCAACCCATTCCGATTCGCATTTAAATTCCAGGTATGTACTGGTGTTCAGATACCACGTTTCAATTTTGCCATTGGCCTTGGTAAGTTTAAGTGCAAAAACATCCTCCCCGTCAATATTTTGCTTGCCAGTGTATTCCACTTTAGCACCTTTTTCTTTATAGTCAAAAAAAGGAGTAAAAAACAGGGCTTTTTGCTGAAATACATTCTCCTCGGCTGAATTTAACCTGCGGGCGTATAAAATATCCTGCCAGGGATCAATAGTCCATCCTGTTTTGCCGTTAAACGCTTCAATTACTGCATTTTTTCCAAGGAATAATTCACTGTAATACGCCCCGGATTTTGTTTTGATACAGAAAAAATCTTTTTGCTCACTAAAAGCAGTAAATTTACCGGTAATTTTCATTGATTCTATTTGTTTCCATTTTTTTAAATCACCGTGGGCTGCAAGGTGATTAGCAATAATTTCATCGGCTGTTTGCGCGAAAAATGATGCAGGAAAAAACAAGGCAATGATGAATATGAAGATATGGGATTTTCTTGTTTTCATTGTATAAGTATTTTTAATGTTTAGAGTAAAGGTCTGAATATTTCTAAAATATGCCATACTAATAATCCTTTGAACAGGCTTAATTTAAATCAAAACAAGCCATTTCAGTTAAGTTTCTCACATACACTTTTCCATCTGAAAATGAAGGAGCAGTCCATGATTTTCCCTCAATGGCCTGGAAACTTCCCTGCTCTGTATAGGCATCCGGTGTAGCTTTTACCTGTATAATTTTCCCCTGGTCAGATAAGACCAACAATTTATCATCAACAAGAATAAGACTGCCTTTACCAAATCCGCGTTTTGTCCATTTTTTTTCTCCGGTTGTAGCTGAAATACAGGTTAATGCTGCCACATTAAATCCATAAATATATCCATCGTAATAAACTGAAGTACTGTAATCGTTTTTCATGGCGGTACCATTTATCAATTCTTTAGCCCCATTTTTATTAAATTCGGCAACAATAAAACCAGTATTTCTTATGGCAGAAATAAAAACTTTATTCGAATCAAAGACTAATGGCAGCGCAGTTGGATTTCCAATAGGAGTTTTTAATGTCCATAATGTATCACCTTGGGCATTAAAAGAATACAAGTATATTCCATTGGCAAAGATGATTTGAGTTTCTCCATCAATATTGGCAACTGAGGGTGAGTTATAGGTTGAATTTCCTTTTCCTTTGGCCCATACAACTTTACCTGTCTTTGCATCAAAAGCTATAAAAGCGCGGTTTTCTGATCCCCCCGCTTCCATAACTACTAAATCACCGATGAGTAGCGGAGAATTTGCAAAACCCCAGCGAGGAATTGTACTGCCAAATTCTTTCACAAAATCAACTTGCCAGGCTATTTTCCCATCTGTTTTCGAGGTAGCTGTTAATTTTCCGCGTCCGCTGAAACTGTAAACAAAATCCTGTCCAATGGCTGGCGTTGATCTGGGACCATCGCCCCATCCGTCAACATCAATAAAAATTGAGTCAATAAGTGTTTTCCAGATTTCATTTCCTGTTTTGGCATCAAAAGCGACTGCAAATTCTAATCCGCTTACGCTATCAGTTTTTTCACTAAGCATAGTATAAATTTGGTTCCCCATGATTGTTATTTCAGAGAACGCTGAACCTGTCTTTTTTTTCCAAAGCATTTTTGGGCCATTTTCAGGTATTTTCTCTGCTAAGGTATTCCCTGAAGCAACTCCGTTTCTGTAAAATCCTTTAAATTGGTTCCAGGGGATTGGCTCACTTTGTTGAGAGCTCGCAATAAAGGTTTGCATTAGCAATAAAAATGATAAAATGCAAGAGGTGATAATTTTCTTTTTCATACAATAAAAGAGTTAAGTTATTGATATTTGATAATTTAAGCCTGAAATTTTCCGGAATTTGTAAAAAATGGAAGCTTCAGCTAATTCTAGATTGAAGAAATCAATACTTATTTGTTTAATGCAAATTTTCAGGAACTCCTCAATCATTCTGGTTAATGAATTGATATTGAGGCAATAGGTGGGATTCTATTTTTTTATGATGCATCAAAATTGAGAAAAATATTTATAAAATGCAATTTTTTTTACTTTCTAAAATCTTTTAATACGTTCAATTTTGCCAAAATGGTTGATTCATTTTTTTTTATCTATTTATCACTTTGTTGGTTCGTTTTCTTTAGTTCTTTTTTTATTCCTTTAACTACAATTTTGAGAATTGCTCGCTTTGCATGGGTACTATGATTTCTATGCTTTATCTGTATGTTTGTAAATATTAATTCAGACCTATTCGTATTTACGGCATTAATAATAAAATGAGCCCTGATCATCTCATAATATTCTTTATTATCTGAAAAAGGCCCCAAATCTCCAAAATAGTATGTTTTTAATTTGAAAGTATCTTTTGATGATTTGATAATTACAATACTATCAGTAAAATCATCATTCAAACTCTTACTATTTAATGAAATCATCATTCGGGTTAAATCTAATTTTGAATAAT
>JARGGF010000430.1 GCA_029210905.1 Bacteroidales bacterium
TTTGTATTTCTTTCATGCAACAAAGAAATGAATGGAACATTTCAGAAAAATTTCAGGATTGTAACAAATTGTAACAGCAATTGGAAATTGGAACTTAGTGTATGAGAAATTGGTTATTAGTATATTGGAATTTGGTCATTGAAACTCTGGAACCCTAAAATCCTGAAACCATTTGAAGCATTGGAACAATTCGGAACTTTTGAAACCCTATTTAAAATTGATCATTAAATATTGGGATATTCGAAATTAGTTCAGTTCAATGATAGGTTTGCAATAATTTTAGTAATTTTGAGAAAACAGTTTTAGTATTGAACTCAATTTATAACAGAATATAATTATGGACGAAGACAAAGACAAGAAAAAAGATGAAAAATCTTTTATGGAAAATGCCAAAGGCTTTCTTTCCTCATGGCAGGATGATTATGGGAAAAAGAATAAGGATATTATAGAGCGAAAGAAAAAAAGAGATGAAGAGGCTGAAAAAGAACATGAGGAATTTTTGAAGAACCTTGAGGCTGTAAAAGGTGATATTAAAGAAAAGGCTGAAAAGCTGGCAAATATATTAGACAGAGAATTTGAAGGTTTTAAAGATGCCTTGCAACGTGGTACAGCTTCAGTACATGAAAAGTTTCAGTTGCAAAAGCACTTTGATGATTTTAAAACATTCCTAAAAAAAGCTGAAAAAGTAGGTGCTGAGAAATTTAACGAGTTGACCAATAAAGTTGAAAAAGACCTGTCAACGGTTGATTCTTCAAAATTGACTGCTGAACCTCCAAAAACAAAAGAGCAAGAATTTGATGATATTATGAAACAGGCCGAAAGCCTTATCAATAATGAGCTGAAAGATAAAGATGAGGAAATCGACCAAAATCACAAAAAGATCAATAAATTGTTTAATGATTTGGATGAGAAATAAGGTTTGGGGCTATTTTTGCCCCTTCATTAGAATTCTTTAATATCTTGGTAATTGTTTTATTTCATTATAATAATTTTCTACGCCTATTTCTTTCATCTTCAGATTAATTGCTATTGAACGTTTGTGTAAATGCTCGTCAAATCCTGTTTGCTGGCAAGGAAACTCTGCACATTGAAAACAAAAATCGACCTGCTTTTCTTGGTGGCATTCGCGGACTTTACAGTTCTTAAATAATTTACAACTTTCTTTTCGACATCCTTTGCATTCAACTGATGTAAAATAGTTTAGCATATCTTTAAATGCCGGATAATTTTTAAAAGAAGGTTCATCAAGTAACTCCGAAAATCGCTGTGCGTAGATATCAAAATTACCCAGATGTTTTTTTAATTCCAGACTGTGTTTTTTTATTTCTCCATCCTTAAATGCAAAACATTTACCGCAGCTTAGACCACACGGGCCAAGTTTGTTTTTTATTGTTTCAGTATACATTCGCTTATTTTTAAATATTTAAAGAATGTTATGGTAAAATTGCAAAAAATATATTGAGGGCTAAAATATATTTATTTTGATGTTATCCAAATGTCAGAATCTATTAAGATTAGCAATGTTTTATTAAGTTTGTATGCAATTAAATGCTTATAAATGAGAATAATTATCCTGCTTTTCTTTTTGCCAAATTTGCTGTTTGCACAACTTCCAGATAATTGGCAACATCTTGACCCAGAAAAGGATAGCTTATTAGGAGTGAGCACCTTTAGGGCCTTTGAATATCTGAAAGATAAAAAATCAAATACAGTAATAGTAGCAATTATTGATAATGGAGCAGAGCTTAGTCACGAAGATTTACAGGGGCAATTCTGGGTTAATCCCAATGAAATTCCTGGAAATAACATTGATGACGACAATAATGGATATGTTGATGATATCAACGGATGGAATTTTTTGGGTAACTCAAAAGGAGATAATATAAAGCGCGAAACAACTGAATTGACGCGCATTTTTGGAGCATTACGAGAAAAATATTCCAGCCGTGGCCTGATGCTACTTAATCATAAGGATTCCCTTGAATATATATATTATGAGAAAATTAAGCTGCTTTTTGAACAAGAATTGGAGAAGAAACAAGACGAAATAAATTTCTACAACATGTTATTGGCTAATTACCAAAAAGCCAACCAGTTACTAACTGAATATTTTAAGAAATCCGATTACAGCCAGGAGGATCTTAATTCATTTTCACCTTCTGATAAGGATTTAAGTTTTTCAAGAAAATTCATGCTTGAAATGTTGGCCAATCAATTGAATCAATCTAAAATTGAAGGAATTATTTTAAACTTAGAACAGGATTTGGAAACCCGTTTAAACCCCTCGTTTTCTATCAGAGAGAAAATTATTGGTGACAATCCGGATGATTTGAGCGATAGTATTTATGGAAACAATATGGTTGGTGCCTTAAGCCCCTACCATGGAACTGGTGTAGCAGGAACTGTTGGGGCTTTGTGGAATAATGCTGGGGTAAATGGCATTGCTAAAGATGTTAAATTAATGGTATTAAGAGTATTACCTAATGGGGATGAGCGTGATAAGGATATTGCTTTAGCCATTAAATATGCCATAAGAAACGGTGCTTCAATAATTAATGCCAGTTTTGGGAAACTTTATTCTTCTCATCCTGAATTTGTACAAGATGCTATTAAAGAAGCCGAAAATGCAGGTGTTTTAATAGTGCATGCTGCGGGTAATGACCGTAAAAATAATGACAGCATCCCTACTTTTCCAACAGCATATTATGCTGATGGGAAAAGAGCCGGAAATTGGTTAAGTGTAGGAGCCTCAAACGCAAAGGACAATGAAAATCTGGTCGCTTTTTTCTCAAATTATGGTAAAGATGCCGTGGATATTTTTGCACCCGGAGTTGATATTAAATCATGCGTATTGGGAAGTAATTATGAGCTGGCCAGTGGAACTAGCGTGGCAGCTCCTGTTGTAGCAGGAATAGCGGCGGTTTTGAAATCGTATTATCCGATATTGAATGCAAATCAATTAAAGGAAATAATTATTCAATCTGCATATCATCCGCATACAATGATAGTTCAGAAGCCAGGAGGAATAAAAGTGCTGGTGCCCTTTAGCAGTTTGTCTCGTTTCGGCGGGATAGCCAACCTCTATAGGGCTATTTTATTGGCAGAAAAAGAGTATCAAAATTAGTTCTGCGAAACCAGCCATTCTTTTGCCATCTGAGCATTTTCAAAAGATTTTAACTTTCTTCCTGTAACTTTATTAATTCCATTTATCATAAATGTTTGAAGGCCAGTTGCTCCAATAATAGCACTGGCTTTTACAAAGTGCTTGTTTCCACTCGTAAATTCTGTAAACATTTCCCTAATCCGGTTATTGAAATGCATTCCTTCAAGATTGCTTATAACATATACCAAACCTGATGAATTATTTCGAATATGTGGAATGGATTCTTTGATTACAGCAGATATCTCTTCTTCACTTTTAAGAGCACTAAAATTAAGCTGGATGATTTTTTGTCCTTGATATTCAGTAATTTGAACTTTTTTCATGGTAAACATTTGATTTTTGTTGCATAAAGATACTATTTTTTATGATTCAGCCTATATTCCCGTAAAAAAAAATGAGTAGCCAAAAATAGGCTATTTATGCCTGTCAATCAGGATATTAACAATTTCATTAAAAGTATAACCTTTGGCTTTAAGCAGAACAAGAAAATGATAGATTAAATCAGCGCCTTCATTTAGAAATAAATTTTTATCGTTGTCTTTGGCTTCAATGACCAGTTCAACGGCTTCTTCACCAACTTTTTGTGCAATCTTATTGATCCCCTTTTCAAAAAGTGAAGAGGTATAGGATTTATCACTTGGATTTTCTTTACGCTCACTAATTATTCGTTCTAATTCAGACAAGAATCCATAATCTGCTTCATTTTCTTCCTTCCAGCAGGTGTCTGCACCTGTGTGACAGGATGGGCCTTCCGGATGGACAAAAACCAATAAAGTATCATTGTCGCAATCAACTTTAATTTCCACCAGATTTAAGAAATTGCCACTTTCTTCACCTTTGGTCCACAAACGGTTTTTTGAACGACTAAAAAAGGTAACTTTTTTTGTCTCAATGGTTTTTTTGTAGGCTTCTTCGTCCATATAAGCCAGCATCAATACTTTTTTTGTGGTTGCATCCTGAACAATTGCAGGAACTAATCCGTTTTGTTTTTCGAAATCTATTTTCATTTTTGTAAAGTTAGTATACTTGAAATTTTATCATTTGGTTATTTGTAACCTTGTAATAGAGCATGTAAAGCGCTATGGTTAAATGGAAGTGAATTAAATTGTTTTAATTGTTGCATTTTGATTTTTTTTCAAATTTGGCTTTATTTACATAGATAATCGATTAAATTCCGATTATCTGTGCAAAAAATGATAACCCAGATAACTCCTTTCTAATTTTCAATTTAGTCACTGGGCAGTTCGGCAGGTGTTACAGTGTTCTTGTCGAACTGCTCACTGTACCACTTGTCGAAGTGGTAATTTCTAATTCAATGTCGTTTGGTTAACAATTTTTTCGTCATTACAAGGAGAAACGACGAAGTAATCTCTATATAAAAAGATAACTCCTTGCAGTCCCCGATAAACATACGAGGCTGTGGGAATAGTTGCTTCGCTTACTTTCGCAATGACGTTCATTAATTTTTACTGTCTTAACTAAACGACATGAACTTCTAATATCTAACTTCTAATATCTAATTTCTTATATCAACTCCCATTTTACCTAATTCCTCTTTCAAATAAGGAATCGGAATCACATTATCATGGAAAACACTGGCTGCTAGCGCTGCATCCGCTCCACCCAAATTAAACGCATCTGCAAAATGCTGCACTGTACCGGCCCCTCCTGATGCAATTATTGGAATATTAACCAGTTCCGACATTTTCCTGAGTGCTTCATTGGCATAACCGCCAGTTGTTCCATCGTGATTCATGGAGGTGAAAAGTATTTCACCCGCACCACGTTTTTCGGCTTCTTTTACCCATTCAAAAAGCTCAATTTCAGTTGGCACCCGTCCACCAACCAGGTGAACTTTCCAGGAATCATCAATTTGCTTGGCGTCAACGGCCAAAACTACGCACTGGCTGCCAAACTTGCCAGCTAATTGATTAATTAGGTCTGGATTTTTTACAGCCGATGAGTTTATCGAAATTTTATCTGCACCATTACCAAGCAAAATACTT
>JARGGF010000431.1 GCA_029210905.1 Bacteroidales bacterium
TCCACCATTAAAGCCACGTTTAACTCCGCCGGGAAGTCAGGTAAGCAGAATAAGAGCATTACACTTATTACTAATATCCCAGGCAAGGAAAAATCTGGTCTTGATAAATATAAAGTTATACTTCGTGTAAAAGGGGTTATTGCAAAATAATATTTAAAATTCTTTATTTTTAAAGCTGCATTCTAATGTTAATCTATTAGTATGCAGCTTTTTTTTAGTTTTTTCTTATGCCAGTTTGTTAAAAAATGTTTTTTTTATTGCTGGTATCAGAAAAGTGTTTATTTTTGTATGTAGATATCTAGATAAGTAAATATAAAATTATTATAATTATGACACTTAATACAGATTTAAAACATTTGGCTTCTGAAGCCGATTTTAAAGAAGTTATCGATAATAACGAGAATGTTATGGTATGCTGTGGTCGCATGGGACCAATGTGTTTGCCGGTATATGGTGTAATGGAAGAAATTCGCGATGAATATAAGCACATTGAATTCAGGGACATGTTGTTTGACAATCCCCAATCGCATGTAATTAGGAACTTACCTGAATGTAACGGGTTTATGGGCTTGCCGTTTACTGTGTATTTTAAAAATGGCAAAGTGGTAAAAGCTACTTCCAGCATACAGTCAAAAGAACAAATTACTCAAATCCTTGATTCCGAGTTTTCTAATTAATTGATTTTCAACAGTGATTGCTATGTCGCTCTTCTTTTGGAGGGCGACATTTTTATCCTAATAGATCATGGAAAAAACAAATTATGATTTAATAATCATTGTAAATAATGACTATCGAACAAATATCAAAGGCGTTTTTGCCGCCGGGGATTCAATTGAAAAAAAATATCGGCAGATAACCACGGCAACTGCTGATGGAACTATTTCAGCACTGAATGCAATTGATTATATTAATAAAATAAAAGCTCCAAACTACACAGAAGAAGCAATAGCAGGATAACATGCTTATATTGATGTAATTGGGGTCTCTAAAAATTTGAATTTTAAAAACATATTTTGATTATTCCTAAAATTAGTTAGTTATATTATTTTTTTTACGCGCCGGCACTACTGTCGGCGCTTTTTATATTGGGTCATTAATTTTATTCATTTTTTTGGCTTAAAATGTATGACATTAGTCCTGAAATATTATTTTTTCATAGTATTTTCGCAGTGAAAACGCAGATGAATGAAAAAGAAGGATAATAAGGAAAAAAGTGCATTGAATGTAATGAAAGGAATTGATGCGCCTACTTCAATTGACGAAAACGCTGCTCTAAGATTTTTAAAAAAAAAGAAGAGGGAAATTAATGTAAATCAGTTGGTTGATGAAATTTTAGGTGGAAATAAAACCTCGCTGAGTAGTGCAATTACATTAATTGAAAGTGTACATCCAAAACATAGAGAACCTGCGGAAGAGATCATTGAAAAATGTCTTCCTAATTCAGGGAAATCTATAAGGGTTGGAATTACCGGTGTTCCTGGTGTTGGGAAAAGTACATTTATAGAGACTATGGGCATTTATCTGACCAAATTGGGGCATCAGTTAGCTGTTTTAGCAATAGATCCAAGCAGCCAGCAATCGGGTGGGAGTATCCTGGGTGATAAAACGCGCATGGAGCTGCTAAGTGCTAATCCACAGGCATTTATCAGACCTTCACCTTCGGGTACAACCTTAGGTGGAGTGGCCAGAAAAACCAGGGAAACTGTAATACTTTGCGAAGCCGCAGGATTTGATATTATCTTTATTGAAACAGTAGGAGTTGGCCAATCAGAAACTACAGTGCATTCAATGGTTGATTTTTTCTTGCTGCTTATGCTTTCGGGGGCCGGAGACGAACTGCAGGGAATAAAACGGGGAATTATGGAGATGGCAGATACCATTATCATCAACAAAGCAGATGGCGATAATATTAAAAAAGCGGAATTGGCCAGAAGAGAATATAAAAATGCCTTGCATCTGTTTCCACCAACAGAATCTGAATGGTATCCTAAAGTATTATTGACTTCAGCTGTCAAAAATACCGGCATTGATGAAGTCTGGGAAACCATAAATGAATATATTGAGCATACAAAAGCAAACAATTATTGGGATTTAAACCGAAACAGGCAAGCTAAATATCGTATGCATGAAACTATTCTGGATAGCTTGAAGAGTGGGTTTTATCAAAATGAAAAATTAAAAGATCAAATAAAAATGTATGAAAAAATTGTTCAGGAAGGTAAAATGAGCCCATTTTTAGCTGCAAAACAATTATTAAGTAATTACTATGATAGCTAGAACCTCAAAATTAACTATTATCTAACTTTTGTCCGATATTTGTATTGGTGCTTCGTATATATTATTTTAAACTAGATAAATTGAAGAGACATTATAAAGGAAAATATATGAAAATTTACATAATTAGTTTTTTGTTTTTTTTTCAGGCTTTATTGGCTTGCGGTCAATCACAAAATGCAAATAATAATAAGGAAGTTTCTGATCTAGACCAGACAGAGAAAAATGAGCTCGATACCACAGCTATAATATCAGAAGATGAACTTAACTTTTTATTCCTGGGAGATATCATGTCTCATGATTTGCAGATAGAATCAGCTTATAATCCAAAGACAGGAAAATATGATTTTTCAACTGAGTTTGAAAAAATAGAACCAATTATTAAAGATGTTGATGTAACAGTTGGAAACCTTGAAGTTACATTAGGCGGCCCTCCTTACAAAGGTTATCCGCAATTTAGCAGCCCTGATCAATTGGCAATTGACATTAAAAATGCCGGAATTGATTACCTGGTAACCTCTAATAACCACATTAACGACAGAGGAATCAAAGGTTTTGACAGAACACTTCATGTTTTGGACAGTATTGGGTTTAAACATACCGGCACTTTTCGCAATATTGAAGAGAAAGTTAAAAGGCATCCAATGGTAATTGAAAAGAAAGGCTGGCGGATTGCGCTTTTTAATTATACTTATGGGATTAATGGAGGCAGTTACAACCCCAAAATGCTTATTAATGAAATAGATACTGCACTTATTAGAAAGGACATTATGGCTGCTAAAAAGCAAAATTTTGATGCCATAATTATTTTTTTCCATTGGGGAATTGAGTACAAACGAAATTCAAATGCCGAACAACAGGAAATAGCAAAAATGTGTTTTGAAAATGGCGCTAATGTTGTGATTGGTGCGCATCCACATGTTGTTCAGGAGATGGCAAAATACCGCTTTAAAAGTAAAGGCGGGGCTGAAAAAGATGTTTTTGTAGCTTATTCGCTTGGGAATTACGTTGCCAATTATGGTTCGTGGCGTTATAGCAACGGTGGGGCACTTGCCAGGTTTACCCTTAAAAAAGCGGCAGATGGCGAAATAAAAATTGAAAATCAGGGTTATTATTTGGTTTGGGTATATAGAAAAGCAAAAACTGCCAAACTAAAAACCTATTATGTGCTTCCAGTAGATATTTATGAAAATGATCAGACACTGGGTGCGGAGCATACCAAATTGCTGCGGACTTTTATTAACGATTCCCGGACACATCTGAAAAAATACAATACCAATGTGAATGAATACCTGTTTAATAAAAAAACAAATCGTTGGGAAGTTGAATCGAACTAAGTAATTTTTAAGTTATTTCTCGACCTATGCGAAAAGTAATATTGTTTTTTTGCTTATTGTCAGGCAGTTATTTTATTGTTGCTCAGTCAAATGATGATTTTTTGAGCAATGAAAAGTCTTTGGATTATGATACAAGTAAAATTCAGATCCATTCTGACAAATTAGGCATTTATGCTTATTCTATCAGAAAATTTCGCACTTATGAATTTAAAAATAAAGAAGTAGATAAAAGACTCAAATTTGAACCGAATGGACAAACCAATCTGGGCCTGGGTTTTAACTACAAATGGATGGGACTGGGCATTGCCGTGGGTCTTCCTTTTATGAACAAGGACAATGATATTTATGGCGAGACCAGCAGGTTTGATTTGCAACTTAACCTTTTTTCCAGATTTTTTGGAGTAAGTGCTTATTATCAAAATTATCAGGGTTTTTATCTGTCAAATCCAGATGATTTTTATACCTGGGACAACAAAAGCCCTTATCCGCTTTTGAGCGATTTGCAATCTGCCTCAATTGGAGCCTCGGCATTCTATTTTTTTAACAACAAAAAATTCTCCTACAAGGCTGCTTTTGTCAGGAATGAGGTGCAAAGAAGAAGTGCCGGAGGATTTGTTTTAGGTGGGTATTTCGACCTGGATGTAGTGACCACTCGTTCTGGCTTTATTCCAGAAGAATTGCCAGACAGCCTGGAAAATATTTTTGATTTTAATGGTTATTCTACTTATATAGCTGGTGTTTCCTTTGGTTATGCTTATACGCTTGTTTTTTTGAAACGAACTTTTATTAACTTGTCTTTAGTCCCGGGTATTGGTTACCGGAATTTATCTATTTGGTACATAACCAGTATTACAGAAACTAAACCTAGTTTTTCAGGCAGTATAAACAGCAGGGTTTCTATTGGTTATGAGGGAAAAAGGTTGTATTTGGGCTTGTTGGGTATCGTCAATGCTGAATCATTTAAATATGAATCGGTTGATATTTCGTCAAATACAGGACAGATCCGATTTTACATAGGAAAAAGGTTTAATGTGGGAAAGAAAAATAGGCCCATTACTTTGGATTGAATGTTTAATCGAGAATTTCCATGGCAGCTTCAAGATACAAATAAATGTCGTCGGGCATTTCAGTATTTATGCTGCTTTTCTCATCTTCTTTTTGTCCAAGACTAACCACAACAGCATTTTTCCCCGGGATAACAAATATATACTGGCCTAATTCCCCTCTGGCAAAGATAACCTTGTACGCCTGGTATTTGGTAAGCCAAAACTGATATCCATAAAAATCAACGGATTGTCCCTGGTTGTCAGTTAAATAACTTGCTGGAGTTGTTGCTGAATCCAGATAGTTTTTTGAAACTACCTGAATGTCATCGTACATCCCGGAATTTAAAATTAATTGACCAATTCTGGCAAAATCCCTTGCATTTGAGTTAAAACAACAAAAAGCCTTCTCAATTCCCGCCTCATTGTCCAGGCTCCAAAGTGCAGGATGTTCTGCCCCGATAGGTTTCCATAGCGTTAAAGATGCATATTCAGAAACAGTCATTCCGCT
>JARGGF010000432.1 GCA_029210905.1 Bacteroidales bacterium
AGGGGAGGCGCAGTTTTTTGCGAATAAAAGTGCCTTTGTTATTAGAAAACATTAATGACGAACCGTCTTTCATAATACTGACATATATCTAATTATCAGCCATATAACTCTAATTTAAAAATACATGAATTCAATTAGAAATATACTTTTTACTTTTATTGTACTGCTTTTTTTTGTTGTATCCTGCAAAAAAAGCAATATAAATCCTGAAAATATTTTTACTAAAATATATGCAGATCCTAATGCCGATATTTCATATTACCCGCTGGATATTGCTGAAAATGGATCTGGTGGATATTATATACTTGGTGCCACAGCCATTGATACTACTCACACATGGCTAAATACTTATGTTGCTAAAACTGATGAATTAGGGGAATTACAATGGTCTGTCATACTTGATGTTCCATATGTAAACCCTGTTTCAAGTTTAATTAATATAGGGGGCGATTTTTATATTTTCTGTATGGATGAAGTTTCATTGGGCACTCATATATTGAAAATTGATGAAGCCGGACAAACTGCCAGTCAGGTAGCCTCCCTGGGGTCAATTATTTACCCATTGGCAGTTTCAAAAACACCTGATAATGGGTTTTTACTACTTAGTTATGACAGGATAAGCAGAAACACCACAATGAGTAAAATTGATGCTACTTTTAATATTACCTGGCAAAGCCAGTTTAACGTTATTGAAGATGCTGAGGAAATCCTTGTTGACCACCTGATTAAAACCGGCAAAAATATACCATTTTTCACTGGTTATATAGGAAGTGGAAATGCCACTCATTACTTTGCCAATGGATTGTATAATTATACCCTTTCTTTGTTGTTTGTAAGTGCAACAAATGGAGATAGGACTGGAATTGCACAAGGTTACAGATACGATGGGGGTGCAAGTAGCCTTCTTTCCATTCAGGGTAATTCTTTTGCCTTATCGCGTTTTAGTTTTGGATCTCATTTTTTAATCCCGCTTACAAATATAGATATTAGTTCAACTACCAATATAAGTGACTTTGGAGGAGGAAAATTAGCAGAAATTGAAGCTAATGCCGAAACCCGGGTGAAAAGAATGACCATTGCAGGAAAAGAAACCGTTGTTTTTGCTTCGAATACCAATAATAATCAGGTAATTATTTATGCTTATGATATATTAACCAATGAGTTAATTCTTAAAAAATATCTTGGATTTTCTAACCCGGTGACTATAGGTTCACTTATTCAAACTAATGATGGTGGAATTGCTATCCTTGTTCAAACAATGGTTACCGGCAGGTTTAAACGAATAGGATTGTATAAAATACCGAAGGAGCATCTGGAGTAAGTATACAAAAAAAACCGTGAATTAATCACGGTTTTTTTGTCAATAATATAAGCTTTAATCAACAAACATTATTTTAGCAGCAGTAAATTCACCCGCTTGTATTTTATAAATGTAATTACCTGATTGTAAGTCGAATACGTTTACATCAATTTGATATTCACCTTTTGTCTGATTTTGATTTACCAATTCTTTTACCATTTTACCACTTGAAGTATAAAGTCTAAGAATTACCGGGGTATCATTACTCAAATAATAACCAATTTTGGTATAATCTGTTGCAGGATTAGGAAAACACGAGTTTAATTTTGACTTGCCATTGTATTCAGGCACATCATATACTGCAAGAGGGTTTGCAATTAAATCAAGCTTTTTATCTAAATAATCACCAAAACCTGTATCACCAATAGCTGAATTAGGTGAACCGAGCCAGTCGGAAAGCACCGTGGTATACACCTGTCGGTAGTCAAATTCGTGCCTTATATTTCCGCCATCCAGATTGTTTAAATCGGGATTGGTTCCATAAACACCGCCTTTAAGGCCGCTTCCAAAAAGTAAAATGGGTGCAGCTTTTCCGTGGTCGGTTCCATAACTTCCATTTGAGGCAGCCCGTCTGCCAAATTCAGAAAAAGTCATGGTAAGCACTTTGTCATCTATACCTTGATCTTTTAAATCGTTATGAAAAGCTTTCACTGACTCAGAAATATGATATAATAAAGCAGCATGTCTGCCTTGAGTGGTATCAAAGGTCTCTACCTGATCAGCATGCGTATCAAACCCGGTTATCCTTGTTAAAAAGATTCGTGTTTTAATACCTCCACTTAGTAGTCGTGCAATAATTTTAAATTGTTCAGATAAGTGATTTTGAATATACGGAGTAGGTGCATTTAGCGGATATACCTCTGGATAAGTTACATTTGGCGAATTATGTCCTGCATCATATACCTGTTTTAATCGTCCGGCATAATCGTTGGTTTTGATCTCAAAATTCATTAAATATTCCAGTTCGTCACCATAATAACTATCAGGAAATGAAGGTGATGGTGGCTCTACTCCAACGGAATTTATTAAATTGTAAAATGCATCAGGGTTTGATAATGAAATTCCGGCAGGAATGCTATTTTCTCGCTGGAAGGCCAAAGTTACTTCGTCGCCAAGCTCGAGACCTAAAGGATCTGGCATATCAGCGTTAGGATAACCATCAGGGTAGCCTGGATATTCCTGGTCTAAAAAGCGTCCCATCCATCCTGATGGAATTCTTTCATCATAATCTCCACCCATAAACCAAATATCGCGGCCCCTGAAGTGAGATAAATTCATATTGTCGTATCCAACAGCTTGCACAACTGCAGCCCTATGTTGATCGTAAAGCTCTTTAACACCTGTCATTGAAGGATGCAGCCCTAACTTATCATTTTCCGGCAGACTGTCATCCAGGGGAAGGTATTTTCTTGAACCGTAATTAGGGATAGCTATATTTGCTCTTATGGCATAATAATCGTTATAATTAGCAATAGGAATTATCGTATTTAATCCATCATTTCCACCATGAAGTTGCAAAAACACCAGTACCCGATCTGAGTCACTGGCTGCCAGCATTTTCATTAAAGGACTGTTTGCAGCAAGAGCATTAAATGGTATACCGTTTAATAGAATTGGGCCGGCACTTGCAGCACCTAATCGTTTTATAAATTTTCTTCTGTCCATTCTGTTTTTTATTTAGTAGTGGTTTAGTTAAGTCAAAATAGCTGATATTCAGGCGATTGCATTAAGGCACTTACAAGCCTTTCCAAAAGTGATCGAACTACAGTATCATCAAGTGTATTCTTGTAATTAGTCCATTCATCCGTCCAATGTGATTCCATGGTGTTTTCTAAAAAAATGGTATTAAGAAAATAATCGTATCGTTCTGTCGGAAGTGGATTAGTAAACATGTAATCAGTAAGTTCTGTTAAAATTGTTCTTGCATCAGAGGGAACTGAAATATTTGCAGGATCATTAACATAATCAAGGATATCTAATTTGTACATGATGACGTCCATTTCGTTTTTAATCCCATCAATGATCTGGAATCCAAATTGATACCGTCTGGCAAGCCAGTTTGGTGTTATCCAGTTTCTGTTAAAAGCTGGTACCTGGTGATAGGGAGGATAACCTGCAACATCAATTGGTGTATAAAACTTCATGCCCTGGTTTACCAAATCTCTTAAAATGCCACTGCTGTATGCAATATCATATAAATCGGAAATATCTGAAGGCATATTAATTTTAAAGAAGCCAAGTGTTCCAACAACAAGATCTACAGGTGATTTAATTATTGCCCCAATATGGTCATCTGAAGTTGCAGCACTATCAACATCAAAGAAGTGTTCACTGCTTAATAATTGCCTTAAAACCGGAGCAAATTCATAATTATTGTCTCTAAAAGTAGTTGCCAATAGTCCAATGATATCATTCTCAATCTCATCCGTAATTTTGTAATACACAAAAAAGCGGTACAACTTTCTGCATATAAATTTTGCAGTCTCGTCCTGAACAAAAATCATGTCCATCATTTGATGAAGTTCGTCAAATGCACCTTCTTCAGTAGCATAACCATCAATCATAAATTCTGGCTTTGGCTGCACAGTTGTATTTTGAAATTTGCTTGAAAAGGTTTTTACTCCAGGGTCATGACGGAAGGCCTGATTGGTACCATTAAGTTGCAAATTTCCTCTCGGTAGTCCCGTATCGGTATCAATTGCATCAAATTCAAAATTGTGTTTAAATCCTGTCAGAACACGCGCAGCAGCTTTAATGTCTGTTTCAGTATAATTTGTATAATCTTCTGGTCCAATTTGATCGCCTTTGCCTATGCTGTATAGTTCAAACATCTCCCTTGCAAAGTTTTCATTTGGGCTACCATAGTCATTTAAAGTGTTGTCAATGTATTTTAACATTGCATTATCAACACAAACCTTCCCAAATAATTCTTTGAAGTTTCCGAATGCATAATGCCTGTATAAGGCATTTTGATAATAAAGTGACGTTGAATTTTCAATAAGTGATTGGTCTGCAGGCATATGCGCATGTAAAAAGAATACCATACGTTCTCTTAAATTTATTCTGGTTGTCCGCATTAGATCCAAAAACCACGACTGGAAATATTTAAAAAGTGAATCATCACCACTATTTAACTCAGTTGGTTTTGGCAACCAATTTGACCCGGTTAATGGATCAATTGGTGCATCAGGAATCGGAAGTGGCGCTAAAAGTGAATCTAGCGCTGCGCTTACATTCATACTTGAAAAAAAGTCGATTTCGGATTTTGTGGGTCCAAAGGTTGCCCTTCGTAAGAGATGTGCTGCTTTTGGTATTCCCAAAGTACCTGCAATTGGTGTTAGTGAAGCCATAATTTTAAATTTGATTTAAATTGGTTTGTGCCGTTTTATGTTCAAAAATAAAGACCAGTATCAGTAAATATTGGCTGCTTTAATCAGGATATAAAGATAAAAAAATATTAAAATATTTATAAGAATATATTATAATAGGCAAAAATAAATTTTTGACAGGGAACCGGGATGATTTTCTTTCGCAATAGGAGAGAGCTGTTCAAATAAATTAGCCAGCGGGAATTTTTGATCAATGCACTAAAATGGAAATTTCAATAATTACCAGACTATTAGGATTAGCATTCGTCAAAAAAAAGAAGAATCTTATCTATTATATTAAAGTTTTTTTTCAATTTTACCGGAAATTTTATTACTATATGAAGAAATTTCCGGTAATATTGTTTTTGTTTCTTTTGTATTCAAATATTTGTTCGTCGCAACATAATATGCTTGGTAAAACGCAGA
>JARGGF010000433.1 GCA_029210905.1 Bacteroidales bacterium
ATATAATGAAGAAAATCCGTTAACTGGAGCATTCGGTGCAGGCAAGCTTTTGGAAAATGTATTGGCTTATGAAAATCACTATTTTTATTCAACAGGTAAAATTTCGGTTACCAATGAATCAGTAAGCTTTGGAATTGCTGGTTTTGTAATAGTATATAAAAGCCTTGATTTGAATAAGTATAAGGATATGATACCTAAATAATATCAATTTCGGAAATTCCGCTTTTCAAATTAATAAAATCATTTATTTACTAAAAAGTTTTCTATGCATCCAGTAGTCATTAAAGCCTTTTTGGCAATTATCGTTGGCGTTCCTGCAGCTTATGTGGTAATGCGGGTATTTCTTAAGAATAGCATCCTGTTAAAGATTGGATGGATATGGCTAATAAATTTAATTTTTATAAATATAAATACACGCCTGATGGATACCTTTCCTGATGAGTATCCTTATGCGTTAGGTTTTTCCCTTGCAATAATAGGTTCTTCATTGCTGGTAATTTTGGTTTATAAACTAATTAGGAAACCCTTTCTGAAAATTACTACAGATCTTGAAAATATTTCAAAAGGTACAATTAATGTGGCTTATGATGAGAAATTGTACAAAGCTAATGATGAATTAGGACTATTGCATCGTTCAGTTTTGGTTTTAGCCAAACGTTTAAGCGCTGCTTATAAAAACCTTCAGGATATTTCAATTAACATAAGCAAAATAGGCACAGAATTAAATTATACTTCTGAAGATTTAAACAACAGTGCAAATAATCAGGCGAGTTCACTTGAAGAAATTTCGGCTTCAATGGAAGAAATGGCAGCAAATATTCAAATGAATTCAGAAAATTCTAACAAAACTGAAAAAATTGCCCGGGATGCTAATGAAGCTGTAATTCAAGGGAATAAATCAGCGGTAAATGCCCTTGAATCAATGAAAGAAATTGCTGGTAATATTCAGGTAATTAACGATATTGCTTTTCAGACTAACATTTTAGCCCTTAATGCAGCAGTTGAAGCAGCCCGGGCCGGTGAGCACGGAAAAGGCTTTGCTGTAGTGGCTTCAGAAGTAAGAAAACTAGCCGAACAAAGTAAAAAGGCTGCCGATCAAATTATTCAACGGACAATGCATGGAAGTAATATTTCAGAAGCAGCTATTGAAAAATTAAACACCACTTTGCCACTTATTCAACAAACAAGCAACCTGGTGCAGGAAATCAGCGTGGCAAGTGCTGAACAAAGTAATGGTGCCATGCAGATAAATTCTTCTGTCCAAAGCATGAATAATGCAACACAAACCAATGCAGTTACCGCAGGTAAAATTTCAGATAGTTCAAAAGAATTACTCCGGCAAGCTGAAATCTTGCTTGAAAGCATTAACTTTTTTAAAATTAAATAGTAGCGAATTTTTGCACCTCTTTAAATACGCGCATAAAATTACCGGCCCAGATTTTTTCAATATCGTTGGCTGAGTAGCCTCTTTTTACGAGTTCGAAGGTAATATTTCCGGCTTCACTGATGTCATAAAACCCTGAAATCCCACCGCCTCCGTCAAAATCGGTTCCGATGCCAACATGGTCAATACCAGCAACTTTCACCATGTGGTCGATATGATCTACAGCATCACTGACTGTGGCAAGCTCCTCCGGGAAATCAATATGAATCTGGTGCCATTCGCGTGATGCATTGGCCCTTTCTTCCTCCGATAAATCCGTAAAATTTTTGTACTTTTCTCGGAGTTTTTTAAAAGCCTCATCACGCTCAGGGTTGGCAGGTTGCGTTCTAATGTAACTGTTTAAGATACATAGCTGGATAACTCCACCCTTATTGGCTAATGCTTTCAACATTTCATCGTCCATATTTCTGGGATGATTACAAACAGCCCTTGCCGACGAATGGGAAGCAATTATAGGTGTTTTTGAAAGTTTTATTACATCATAAAATGATTGGTCTGAAATGTGCGAAACATCAACCATCATTCCCAAGTGGTTCATTTCCTGAACCACTTTTTCTCCAAAAGCGCTTAAACCCTCGTGTTCGGCCCCTTTTTCATCAGTTGAAGAATCGCAAATGTCATTGTTTTTTGTGTGGCACAAGGTAATGTACCTGGCACCCAGATCATAAAATTCTTTAAGGTTATTAATCTCATTTCCAACAGGATATCCATTTTCAACGCCCAGGTAAATTGCCCGCTTACCTATTTTTTGAATGCGATATGCATCAGAGGGATTTAGTGCAATTTCGGCCAGGTGAGGATATTTATTTACTGTCTGATGGATGGAATCGAATATTTCAAGGGCTTTTTTCTTAGCTTTTGCATTTGATTCATCATCGCGTTTGCCCTGACCTAAAAATACGGCAAAAAATGAAGCATCAAGGCCACCTTCTTTCATTCTGACAAAATCGACTTTCGAACCTGTAGCTTTAGGATCGTTTTTTACTCCCATATCAACATTATCGTATAAAATTGACAAAGGTGTATCACAATGCGAATCAAGGGTTAATATCTTGCTATGAATTTTTGCTGCCCGTTTTTTTAATTTTTCATTATCTGAAAAGAAAAGTGTTTCAGCATTTAAAGAGGGCAATACTGAAAGTCCTGCAGCGGCAAGAACAGAGGCTTTTATGAAATTTCGTCGTGATTGCATGATTTGATATTTTTAGCCAAAGTTAAAAATTTAATCAAGCAATGAAAAAAACAGGTGGAATGCAAAAAAGACTATAATCTGAAGAATTAACGAAACTACTGTCATGTTAATGATAAACTGATGGGTTAACCCATCAGTTATATGTCACATTATCAGTATTTTGTAATGATTGTTATCCGCCATTTAAATTTATAAGGTCATTTGTAATTGGCTGCTGGTAATTAAATGACTAGTGACTAATGACCAGTGACCAGTGACTAAGACAAAAGGTGTGAAGCTATCTTTATTATCTTAACCACTTTGAATTACTAATTATTAGCTGTAGAGCTCGTCTCTTTTCAATTTGATATTTTCGTCAGTCAAATAATCTTCAAAGTCCATCATTTTGTCGATAATACCTTTAGGACTGATTTCAATTACCCTGTTGCAAACACTGCGGATAAACTCATGGTCGTGCGAGGCCATAAGAATATGCCCCGGGTAAGTTTTCATGTTGTTGTTATATGCCTGGATTGACTCCATGTCAAGGTGGTTGGTTGGATGATCAAGTACCACCATGTTGGGCTGTTGCAACATCATCCGGGCAATCATACAGCGCATTTTTTCGCCACCTGAAAGGACTGTGGCACTTTTTAGGATTTCTTCGCCGGAGAAAAGCATTTTGCCTAAATAACCACGTAAAAACATTTCATCGGTATTGTTTGAAAACTGGGCCAGCCAGTCCATTAATGTGAGTTCTTTTTGAAAAAACTCAGTATTATCCATGGGCAGATAAGCTTTGGAAATGGTTATTCCCCAATCAAATGTTCCGGTACTGGCTTTTTCCTCTTCCATAATTATTTTAAAGAAAGCGGTCACGGCCCTGTTATCTCTCGATATCAAAATTATTTTGTCCTCTTTTTCAACAGTAAATGTTACATCCTTAAATAAACAAGTGCCATCATCGCCATAAGCACTTAAATTTTCAATGCTTAAAATACGGTCGCCAGCAGGGCGTTCCGGTTGAAAAATAATGCCTGGGTATTTTCTTGTCGAAGCTGTAATTTCCTCAATATTAAGCTTTTCAATCATTTTTTTACGGCTGGTAGTTTGCTTTGATTTGGCAACGTTGGCGCTAAAACGGGCAATAAACTCCTGAAGTTCTTTTTTCTTTTCTTCAGCTTTTTTATTTTGTGCCGATTGTTGACGCAAAGCCAACTGGCTCGATTCGTACCAGAAAGAATAGTTTCCTGAGAACATTTTTACTTTTCCAAAATCGATATCAACAATATCTGTACAAACGTTATCCAAAAAGTGCCTGTCGTGAGACACTACAATTACAGTATTTTCAAAATTGGCCAGGTAATTCTCCAACCATAAAACGGTATCTAAATCGAGGTCATTGGTAGGCTCATCAAGCAGCAGGTTATCCGGGTTTCCAAAAAGTGCCTGTGCCAGCAGCACTTTTACTTTCATCTTTCCGTCCAGTTCCTTCATTAATATGCTGTGATACTGTTCTTTAACACCCAATCCGCTTAACAGAATTGCAGCATCACTTTCAGCATTCCAGCCTCCCATTTCAGCAAATTGATCCTCCATTTTAGCAGCTTTCATTCCATCTGCTTCTGAAAAGTCGGGTTTGGCATACAAAGCGTCTTTTTCGTGCATTAATTTCCACATTTCTTTGTGTCCCATTAATACAGTATCTAGCACCGAAAACTCGTCAAATGCATAGTGATCCTGAGTAAGAACAGAAAGCCTTTCTCCGGTACCCATTTGAATATTTCCCCGGGAAGCATCTAAATCACCTGAAATTAATTTAAGGAAAGTAGATTTTCCGGCACCATTGGCACCGATTACACCATAGCAATTGCCTGGAGTAAATTTTAGGTTAACATCCTGAAAAAGAGGGTTTTTGCCAAACTGAATGGCTAAATTTGAAACTGTAATCATTTGCGTGGAATTAGAAATTAAGGTCGCAGACCTGTGTTATTTTGACTGATTGTGCTTGATATTAAGCATTTTAGTGTTTAGAAATGTAAAAATAGTTCTATTCGAATGCGGCTGCAAAAGTAATAATATCTAAGCGAAAACAAAGATTTTGTTTGGATGGTTATAATTATTTAACGATTGCAAGAGTAAAATAGGTTATAAGTTAGGAGTTATTAATCTAATCTTATTGTCAACTTATTTCAAGAAAGGGCATATTTTGTTTTCATGAAAATGAATAGATGTAAAAATGTTACGGTGCGCTCCGCCATTAGTCGGACACGTGCACCTTCAAAAACTATGTATTTTGTATTTACTATAAATATTACGCGGCGCCCCGCCGGTAGTCGGACACGTGCCGCTTTTTTTGCTAAAATCATTTGTTTTTTTCCTATCTTTGAAAAAGGTGCAGAGCACCGTCAATATTTATAGCTAAAGGTTCCAAATTTAATTGAAGGTGCGCCGCACCGAAACCTATGAACAATAGCAATTATTTGTTCTGCAAATCTCTATCGATCATCTCTAATGCCTCCAGCGCCCCAAAATTAA
>JARGGF010000434.1 GCA_029210905.1 Bacteroidales bacterium
ATTGCAAAGACATACGGACGCCTTTACTTTTTTATTTTTCCAGCACCGTTATTTCAACCCTTCGATTTTGTCCTCTTCCTTCATCACTATTGTTCTCCGCTATTGGTTTTGAATCGCCATAGCCTTTATAACCTAAACGGGAAGTACTAATGCCTTTTTGAACAAGGTAAGAGACTACTGCCTTAGCTCTAAGTTCTGATAATTCAAGATTGTGTTCTTTGCTACCAGTATTATCGGTATGACCGGAGATTTCTATTTTTAAAGTAGGTTTATTCTGTAATTCCTTAACTAACTTATTTAACACATTGCAGGAACTTTCTTTTAAAATGGCTTTGTCGTATTCAAATAAAATATTTTTTATTATTAGGGTTGTACCAACTTCTGTATTTGATAATATGTCTTCAGGTTTGTCAATTTTAACCATTTCAATTTTATCTATTGATGGCACCAAATCATATTCAGAATAACAGGTGTCAATAGTGCCAAATACCAGATATTTTTCACCTCCTTTTGCTTGAAAATCAAAAGAAACAGGTACCCAATAATTATAATAATTATATTGCTTACCTTTTGGCAAGCTCCCAATATTTTCTTTCTTTTTTAATAGCTCAATATCGGTGGCCTTACTAATTTTTTCAGGAAAAGTGTAAAACTGGACAAACTTATTGTTTAAAACGGCTTTTCCAGTCCCCTTTTGCGGGCTTGTAATTTGAATATAGTAAGATAGCCGATAAAAAGCCCCAGTATCTAATGTTTCAGTAAATGCAACCTGAAAAACTGTTTTACACATATTGTCTTTAATTGTATTGCGGTAAGAGTGATAATCCAAAATAACCTCTCCATCAGGCAGATGGTTAACTTCATTATTTTTGAATGTAAAAGCAAAAATGCCAGGCCTGAATTTAGTCCTGCAGGTGGTAAAAAGTTCCCAACCTCCTGCCAGATTTTTAAATTGTCTTGGAGCATATGGATTATCAGTCGTTTTAAACTCTTCAAAACTGCCGTTCGGAATCAGGTTCTGGGCAGCAGTGCTTAAATATAAACCTAAAAAAGTAAGTAATGTGATTAGATTATTTTTCATATTTAATTCCAAACATTTGTAAGTAATCTTTTAAGGGTTCCAGACCAATTTCTTTACGAAGTTTGTCTACATTGGACTCATCTTCTATTGGGCAAAGTTCGGTTTTACCAGTTTTTTTGTTTTCTTCAACCTGCGTTCCGTACCGTTGTTTTTTACCTTCTTTTACTAGTACACGATCAGTTAAATAAGCAAAGGATCTGGAATCGGCTTCTCCTTTTTCTACCATTTCTTTAAGCAGAGGTAAATATTTCTTTTGTGTCTGAACACTCTTTGCATGTTGGATTATTAAAAATGGAACTGATTCCGTGATCCCATCAGCTATTTCGGAACTTTTTGGCCAACCATATTCAGCAATTATATTTTCTAACTGAATTAGATTGAATGAATCTAATTCAGTCTGAAGCTTATTTATCGAATCTTTCCCTACAGAACCGCCACCAAATTTTTTGGTATAAAAATCTCGTGCACCTCTGTAATACTGACCATAAATGCTCATTTGCCAGAGTTTTTCAATCAATTCTTTGTTTAGTTCAGGATTTGCTTTAAAATATTCCTGTTTAATATTTTCTGTCATAGTTATCCATTCTTTAGTTTTATGCAATGGAGCAAAATCGGGAGCACAAAGTATGGAAACCGGCAATCTGTATAATTCTTTTTGCCTTTGAAGAAAAAATAAAGCAGAATCCTGCATTCCCAGATATGCATATGCTGAAGCCAAATTTAAAGAATTTTCATTTACAGCATGCTGTGCATAATAAAGATTTATTGCTAGTCGAAAGTCTCCAGCAATTTGCGCACTGTCAGCCTTCGAAATTAGATATTGCGCAGAAAGCCTAAAAGAAACCAACAAGATGAATATCAAAGTAATTTTAGATTTATGCATAAGTTTAGTTCTAAAGAATTGAGTATGTATTTATTATCGTAGAGCAAGTATTTTTATTGAAAAGATTGAAGATTAGTTTTTAGCATAGATATTCACAGGAATAAAAATACGTAAATATCTAGATGTAATGCCTTCGTCCTAGGCTTCTTATAGGCGGATAATCAAATGGTTATCCGCTTTTTTGTTTCCTTTGATTACGTATCAATATACGTACAATAAATACAATACTATCAAATATCCTCCTACTTTAATACACAGCAAGGATCTAATCATGATGGCGGAATGCTTTAAATACAAGCATTTTAGTTTTTATGTAATTTTATTTTTTAATTTAATATATTTATATTATCTTTATCACGGTAATATAAATACGTAATATATGCAACCATTTGACTTCTTTTGTTCCCCCCAGACAATTGCCCAAAAACAATATGAAGCACTGAGGATGGTATTTGTTGAAAGAAAAACCATTACAGAGGCAGCCCAAAAATTTGGGTATACATATAGGGGGCTAACTACGATTATTTCCAACTTTAGAAAGGAGCTGAAAAGTGGAAATAGCAAAGTATTGTATTTTAAAGAGTTGAAGCATGGGCGAAAAGAAATTGGGCAAGAAAGCAAAGATGTCATTATTTCTTTGCGCAAAAAATATTATTCAGTTGAGGACATAAAAGTTGCACTTGACAGCAAGGGCTTTAAAATATCCGAAAAATCAATTTATAACATTATCCGCCAACAAGGGTTTGCCCGTTTACCCAGGCGGCAAAAACTTACCAAAAAAAGTTTAGTGCCAACAGGCCTTAAAGCAGACAAAACAGTCCCTTTAACTTTTATCCCGGAAAGTTTCAAAAGTGCGTCTGCCGGGATCCTTTGCTTATTGCCTTATATCAAAAAATATGGGATTGACCAGATAATCGAAGCCTCTGGTTTTCCTGGGACAAGCCAAATAAGCAAACAGTCCTCCATATTGTCATTTATTGCCATAAAATCCTCAAATGCCAGGCGTTATACTGCTGACGATTTATGGTGCATGGACAGGGGGCTGGGGCTTTTTGCAGGCCTTAACGTTTTGCCCAAAGCGGCTTGGTTTACTTCCTATTCGCATAGGGTAACGCGCGAAATGAACCTCAAATTCCTTAAATTACTCCACCTCAAATGGAAAGAACTTGGGCTACTGGGGGATACCTCTAACCTGGATTTTACCACTATACCTTACTGGGGCGACAACGATCACCTCGAAAATAATTGGTCGGGGAAACGGGGGAAAGCTTTGGCCAGTATGCTTGCCGTCCTGGCACAGGACCCCGATAGCGGGATAATCGATTACGGGGACACCAACGTGATGCACAAGGACGAGAGTGCCGTGGTTCTGGAGTTTATCGATTTTTATGGCAAAGATGGTACGGACAGGGGCCCCAAGTATTTGGCATTTGACAGCAAGTTTACAAATTATCAAAACCTAGGCAAGTTGGACGATGATGGGATTAAATTTATAACAATACGCCGCAGGGGAAAAAATATCGTAGACAGGCTTAATGCTTTGCCACAGAAGAATTGGAAAACTATCCGTATACAAAGGGCAGGGAATAAAAAAGCTACCATTAAAGTTTTAGACGAAAATATATCCCTGAAAGGTTATGATAAACAAATCAGGCAGATAAGCATTACCGGGCATGGTAAAATCAAACCTGCAACCATTATTTCAAATGATTTTGACCTTACCACGGAACAAGTGATACGAAAATACGCTAGGCGTTGGATTGTTGAGAAATCCATTTCAGAACAAATCGAGTTTTTTCACCTCAACTCCGTTTCTTCATCAATGGTAATAAAGGTCGATTTTGATTTAACAATGAGCATTGTTACACATAACCTGTTCCGCTTATTTGCCTCTGATACAGATAGATATCAACACAAGGCAGATCAGGCTGTCTATGAACAGTTTTTAGATGATGCCGGTGATATTATAATTGATGAAAATATAATAAGAATAGAACTCAAAAAGAAAAGGACCCTACCTTTGATTTTAGAAAAAATGAACAATTTTAAAGAACTAAAATATGAATGGTTAAATAATTTTGAACTCAATTTTACAGGTGCATCATATTCTTAATTTTACGTAGCTTGGTTTACCGTGAAAATCTATGTTTAGCGTTATGTTTAGTAAACTTGTAAAGGTAGGTTGGGCTACTCTCCGCTGCATAAAACAGATCTTGAAATCTGGCACCAGGTGTCAGAAACGCTGGATTTGGAGAAAATTTTAAGCTATATTAATAAAAAAGAATATAAATTATTAACCTAGCTAAACGTTTCTGCGTAATTTCTTTCTAAAACTTTGACTATGGTTGATTTAATTCCTCCATAATTACAAATCTTTTCAAAATCATCTATGTCTGTTTCAAGTACTTTCTGGCTGCATGGACCATAACAAGCAGGAAGAAGATCACATTTCTTACAATCTTCATATTTTTCAAAAGCTATAACACCAAATCGACGACTTTGTTTATCAACATCCCATTGAATATCACCATCTTCATCCAAAAATCCATCCGAATTTTCATCAGTGAAGTCTCTAGCTGTACATTTAAATACCTTTCCATCAAAATTAACAACTGACTGCTCATAACGATCAGCATAACAAGCTAATACTGGCTTAATGTCGTATTCAGAAATGATAAAACCTGCATTTGAAAACGTCTTTTTCATCTTTCTTAATTCCTCACTATCATCACTTTTATCAAGAGTTTGCCATACTTTCTGGAAAAGAACTTTCATTTTCGCTCTATTTCCAAATGGAATATCCTCAATTATATCAACACAGCCTTTTAAACTTTCATCAGTAAAATTAATTCTAAGCATAAGTTCGAGATTCTCAACAATATCACAAAGCAAATTCAAATTATTTACTGTTTTCTTATAAGAGTTGGTACTAATTTTTACTTTATTATGATCGCTCTCATTTCCATCTAATGTAATCTGAAAGTTCGATAATTTAATTTCATTAAGTTTATATATTTTTTTTTCATCCAATAAATATCCATTTGTTGTAATTTGGTTTGAAAAGAGAACCTTTGATTCCTTTGAAAGTTCCAGGATTTTTTTTGAGAAGGGGTATACAATTGAATCAAAACCTAATAATGGCTCTCCACCAAACCAGTCTAGTTGAATTCTAGAA
>JARGGF010000435.1 GCA_029210905.1 Bacteroidales bacterium
CCCTAATAATCTCAAACATACTTCCTCTTAGCTCAGCACTTTTTTTATCGTCAGATAGTGTGACATTCGGGTTATCAATTGCTTTGATTTTTCTTTCAAAATTGAATATCACCGCATATTTGTAATATTCCTTCATCGATTCCATATCTTTATTACCTGATATGTCATTTTTAGATTTTGGACCCGTATAAATCAGAGACTTTTTCCCTTTTTTAGTAAAATATACATGGGGTTCATCACTAATGGTTTTGTTAAATGCAGAATTTTGAGTGCTTGAGGCATTTAAAGCCTTATTTAGTTGATCAATATTGTCAAAATCGTAACTCATATACAATACATTTTCACCCTCTTCCCATCCATAATTAATATTTTTCATCCCCAGGCTGTCTAATTTATGCGCACTTTCCTTAAAAACAAAATCAAGTGAGTCCCTCATGTCTTTATTTTGGTTACCTGTGCTATCAAGTCCCGCCATCATTTCCAATAGCGTCCCCATGTCAATAGAAAGTTTTGTGCTTCCTGAAAAATCTCTGTTAAAGTGATATTCCTGTGTTATACTACAGCTTGATAAACAGATTGTTAGAAACAATCCAATAAGGCTTAATATTTTCATGATTTCTATTTTATTATTATTGATTTATTCAAAGATAGGCTTTATTTAACTATTTTTTAAATTCGTATTGTCAATATTTTACCTATTGCAACATAACTTTAGCAAAAAAAAGAAATCGCATCGTATAGTTAATGAGCTCATGAAAAAATCATTGTTGAAAATAGTGGCCTTGTCGATAATTCAATTTGCATTTTTATGCAAGCTTGTGTCACAGCAGAATCAAGACGATGCATGGTGGAAGCATACCACAATTTATCAGATTTATCCCCGCTCATTTATGGATTCAAATGGTGATGGAATAGGTGATATTCAGGGCATAATATCAAAACTTGATTACATCAGGCACCTGGGCTTTGAAACCATATGGATTTCACCATTTTTCAGCAGTCCCCAACATGATTTTGGATATGATGTAAGTGATTATTATTCAGTCGATAGCGTTTACGGAAACCTGCAAGACGTGGAACAATTAATAGCAGAAATACATCAACGGAAAATGTATGTTGTTTTTGATTTGGTGCTAAACCACACTTCCGATCAGCATCCATGGTTTAAAGCTTCAGTAGGAAAAAAAGACCATAAAGAAGATTGGTATATCTGGAAAAAAGGAAAGAAGAAAAGAAGACCAAATAACTGGAAAAGCCTGACCGGGCCAAAAGGATGGCACTATAATGAAACTCGAAAAGAGTGGTATTGGTCATCGTTCCTGCCTTTTCAGCCTGATTTAAACTGGCGGAGCCCGGATGTTAAGAAAGAAATGTTTAATATGGTCCGTTTTTGGCTTAATAGGGGTGTTGATGGCTTTAGACTGGATATTTTTAATGTGATTTATGAAGTCAACGACTTTAGGAATAATCCTTTAAAATTAAATCCCTTTCCAAACGACAATAATCCGTCTGCCGGATTTCAAAAACTGAAATATTCAATGAATCAACCTGATAATTACCAACTAGCTAAAGAACTTCGTGAATTAATTGATGAATATGAGCATCCCAAAAGATTTATCATAGGTGAAGTTTTTGGCAGGCATGAAGAAATCAAAAACTTTTTAGGCACTCAAAATGATGGGCTTAATTTGATTTTTTTATTTGACATGAAGCGATTTAAGTTCTCAGCAAAGTTTTTTCGTGGTCAGTTAAATAAATATGAAAATTACTATCACAAACCCTACGTTCCAGTCTATGTTTATAGCAACCATGATGACAGAAGAAGCATGAGCAGAGTTGATGGATCCGTTGAAAAAGCAAAATTACTAGCGATGTTCCAGCTTATGGCCCGTGGAGTTGCGGTTACCTATCAGGGAGAGGAAATTGGAATGACAGACACTCAAATTCAAAGAAAATCAGCTAAAGATCCTCTGGCTCAAATTTATAAATTGCCACAATTTATTGTTGATAAATTACCTTTACTGATAAACAGAGATGAATGCCGTACCCCCATGCAGTGGGATACAAGCCCAAATGCAGGTTTTAGCACGAGTGATGTAAACACCTGGTTACCAGTAAATAATAATTTTTATTATGTTAATGTCTCTACAGCATTAAAAGATTCTAATTCACTCATTTACAGCTATAAAAAACTTCTTGAATTAAGAAAGGAACTTAAATCACTAAAATACGGTGATATTGAAGTAATTAACGAACCTTGGCTACCCAAAAAAGTGCTCGGTTTTAAAAGAAAATTCGGATTGGAAGAAACACTGATTCTCTTAAACTTCTCAAAGAAAGTTCATGCTTTTACCATTCCAAAAGATTTTTCTAAAATAATTTTTAATACTGATACAGAATTACAAAATCAGACCAGTTTTAATAAAATACATCCATATCAAGGAATCGTATTTATAAAAAATTGATTCTTGATATTTGAAAATATAACTATTTTGAAATCAAGAGAAAAAGCTTATTTTTATCCCACTAAAAATTAATCTAAACTATGACAAAAAGAATACGGGCAGTTTTTTTGACAGCTTTTTTAAGCAGTAGTTCTTTAATATTTGCCCAGGAAGGTTTTTCAAATTGGGAAAAATCTTATTTTGAGAAAAACGCAAGTAGCCAGCAGCGTGAATTCGTAAATAACATTTCACTTCCTGAAAAAATTGAAGTGCCAAAAATAAAAACTAACAGCAACAGTTTAAAAGAAAAAAAAATCTGGGATGTTTTCTTAAAAAGAAGTGTTGCCGCCTTTTTAACAGAACCAAAATCATATGCTTACAATAAAAAAGTAGCCCTGGTTTATGGCGTGCTTAATCTGGGCAATTTTGATGTTTTTTATTACCATGAGGCCTTAAAAAACAATATGAATGATACTGCATGGGTTGAAAATTCTTTTTTGGAGTTATTGCCTTTAATAAAACAGAGTTGGTATTTATTAGACAAAGAAACCAGGGATCTTTATATCTCAATTATAAAGCACTGTGAGAATTATCTTAAAAGCTTTGATTATGAGCAAGAAAAAAAATATTATGCTCAGTTAATACTCTTAGAGCAGGAAGATAAATTTATTAGCAATAGCTGTAAATCAACCTCAATTAACGAATTTAGAAAAGCTGAAGCTTTCATTTTCAGAAGAATTAATGATGCAAAAGAAAACCAGGGCAATTGGACAAAAAAATGGACTATGAAAATGCTTAGAAAACTCAGGAGAAGCTTATTAATTGCCTGATTAATTGATTTTTATGTTCTTAATGAAGCTTTTGTCTTTTCAGCATATAGGGCACTAGTACTTCTCTAAAATCGCCTTTAATATCAGCTTCTACAAAATCAATTTTATATTGTGCGCATTTTAATTTTAATTCTTCAAATGCAGATGAGGATTGCTGCCTGAATAATTCACGAACATCATTGGGATTGAGCTTTATTGATTTCCCACTTTCAAGATCAACAAATTTATAAGGCCGGTTTTGAAAGTTAAAATCAAGTTCAAGCGACTTGTCAACTACATGAAAAAGAATTACTTCATGTTTATTATGCCGCAAGTGCTGCAGCGCTGAAAATATATCTTCAACATTGGTTCCTGCAATCATGTCACTGAAAATAATGATCAATGAGCGTTTGTGAATTTGCTCAGCTATATTATGCAAAACCTCGGAGATGGTAGTATTTTTTTTTAGTGCATATTCCTCCCTATTCAGCAGGCGGCCAAGTTCTGCATACAATCTTTTGCCATGAACGGATGAAAGACGGGCTTCTGTATGTAATTCAATATGATCGGAAAATAAGGTCAGTCCCACAGCATCACGCTGCTTGTTAAGCAAATAAATAAGAGCGGCAGATATCAGCGCTGAGAAGGATAGCTTATTTTGTGAGAATTTTTTCCCGTAAGGAAATAACATCGATGAAGAAGTATCGATTAATATTTGACTTCTTAGATTGGTTTCCTCCTCGTAGCGTTTAACAAATAATTTTTCGGTACGCGCATATAATTTCCAGTCAATATGCCTTGTGGGCTCGCCTTTATTGTATAGCCTGTGTTCTGCAAATTCCACTGAAAATCCATGAAACGGGCTTTTGTGCAGGCCAGTAATAAAACCTTCAACAACTTGTTTTGCCAAAAACTCAAGTTTGTTAAATTGTTGAAAATCTTGTATTTCGATGGTGCTTTTCACAAATTGGAAATTGGAGATTAGAAATCAGAAATCAATGTCGTTTAGTTAACAAATATGGTTTTACTTTCTAGCCATCAGTCATTTGTCATTAGTCATTAACTGACCAGTGACCAGTGACTAATGACTTTGTTAATTTAATGCAATATGCTTAACTAAACGACATTAAATTAGAAATTAGCTATACCTTATTGCCACTACTAAAATTGTTCTTTGCATATTATTAACAAATTTAGAATAAATCTTTGTTTTAGTGATTTATTTCTATCTCGCTAATTCTTTTTATGAAATTATATAGCTCTTTTCTAAATATTGGTTTATAATTATAGAAATAAGGTAATTAGGTTAATATCAAATATTTAGACTTTACTACTAAGCTAAATTCGCCAGCCGGATAAGGTTTTAAAAGCGACTTTAAAAAACCTTATTATCTATTTTTTCACCTTAGTAGCATCCATAACATAAGTAGTATGCTACCTTATTAGCTTATTAATCTTTTATCTAAAAAGAATTAGTTTTTCTGTTTTAAAACTATGCAAAAAAAAAGCAGTAGACAAAGCGCAAAACCTTCGCCTACTGCATTATTTAAGTCATATTTTTATAATAAAGCGTCAATTTTTGCAGATAACACCTTTTTAGGGACTGCACCAACTTGCTTATCGACATCTTTCCCTCCTTTGAAAAACAAAATTGTTGGAATATTTCTGATTCCAAATTTTTGAGCTACACCGGGGTTGCTGTCTACATCAACTTTAACCATAATGGCTTTGCCATCATAATCATCGGCCAATTCCTTAACAATTGGACCAATCATACGACAAGGGCCGCACCATTCTGCCCAAAAATCAACCAAAACCGGTTTGTCCGATTTTAATACTATTTCATCGAAATTAGCATCTGTACCTTCAATTACCATATT
>JARGGF010000436.1 GCA_029210905.1 Bacteroidales bacterium
GCATTGTTCGTATTTTTGATTTATTACTATTATTTTAGGCAAATATAAACTATTCACCCAATACTCAACACGAGAATCTGGTTGGTTTTATTATTTTATTGATTAATGGATTATTCTTTACCTTATATTTGAATAAAAATCATGGATGATATTAATATTATTCTGGAAGAAACCTTTAGCAAACGAATTTTTGATAAAAATTCAAAAAAGAAATTTAAAGATGCTGCAATTGATCAAAATTTAAGTAATGAAGATTTAAATTTTTGCATAAAAACCTCTTTTGATATGGTAGCAAATATAAAGTCTGAAGAGCGGGATAACTTTGTTTTTGATTGGCTACGTGATGTGGTAAATTCTGTCAATGATTTAAAGTCTGACATAAATGCAGTATCTCTGGTAAAATTTTCACCCATTGATGATTGTAGTGCCAGCATTATTGATTTTATCCATTCTGCAAAAAAAAGTCTACATATCTGTGTATTTACAATAAGCGATGATAGAATTAGCGAACAAATTCTTTTAAAATATAGAGAAGGACTGGAAATCAAAATAATTACCGATGATGAGAAACAGTTCGATAAAGGTTCTGATATCGGGGAATTATTTGATTCAGGCATTGACATAAAAATTGACCAATCTCCACATCACATGCATCACAAATTTGCTATAGCAGACAATAGTTATTTACTCACCGGGAGCTATAACTGGACCAGAAGTGCAGCTATGTACAACCAGGAAAATTTTCTAATTATTAAAGATGAATATGCCGTTCAACGTTATCTGGATGAGTTTTACAGGCTCTGGAAAACCTCAGTATCAATAAAGAAATAAAGGCATTTGATCTTGATTTTTATCACTGACCTTATAATATTTCGTTTGGAATTCTAAAACAAGTAATTTTGTATTAGTTTGATATTCAGCTGATTGTATTTTTTGACTGAATATGTACAACATAAATTACAAATTTGGTACAAAGCTTGATATAGGTAGCATATTGAACAATTATATTGCTAATTATGTTATGCTTTTAATTTAGTAGCTATTTTAGACAATAAGATTGATTCGAAGCTTTTTTAAAAGTTACAAAAGAATTATTTAATTTTCATTGCATTACAAGATCCTTATATAGAATATGAAACCCACAAAAATAGTAATCATATTTTTAATACTTATATTTTCAATCGGCGCAAATTCCGGATTGCTTGCCCAAAGCAAAGCTGATAAGCAAATTTCAAGGTATTTATATGAATTGGGCTTGTATTTGCGTTGGGAAAACGACTACAATATTGAACTTATAAAAATTGGAGTATTGAATGGTTCTGCTGATTTTTTAAAAGAACTTAAGCAGGTTACAAAAAACGGATATGATAATGTTGTATTGATTGAGATAATTAATTTCAAGAGCGTAGCTGAAATAAAAGAAACACATATGCTTTTTATACCAAAAGAGCAAAATGATAAGTTTGTAGAGGTTCGTAAAAGAATCCAAGGATTTAACACTGCCTTAATTACACAGGAATATGATGTTAAAAAGAGCATCATGATTAATTTTATAAAAAAAGGTTCTGATTTTACCTTCGAAATGAATGCTGATAATTTAAAGGAATTTAATATAGGTTATGCCCCTCAAATATCGCAGTTAGGGGGTATTACTATCAGTGCAAAAACATTGTTTAACGAATCTGAAAAGAACTTAGAGCAGGAAAAACGAAAAGTAAGATCACAGCAATCATTAATTGACAAGCAGCAATCTCAAATTTCAGAACAAAAAGCCAGTATTGATAAGCAGCAGAAGGAGTTAGATGCGCAGAAAAATAAACTTTTAGCCCAGGCAGATGAAATAGCTGTACAGGAAAAAAGACTTGCAGATCAACGTGCAGGTTTACTAAAAATAGAAGAGGATGCAAAGAAGACAAAGTTGGAACTTGAGAAAAACAGAATAGAGCTTGAGGAAAAAGAAGCCGCTTTGCAAGAAAATGAAAGATTAAAAAGAGAAAACCTAAAAACGCTTGAAAATCAAAAATCTCGGATTGAAGAAGGGCAGAAACGTATTGATGCCATGAATTACGAGATTGCAGCGCAAAGTGGAACAATCATTATTTATAAAAACATTGTTTTAATAATTTCGGGCTTCCTTTTTGTCTTTTTACTAATGTTGTTTTTCATTCTTAGAGGTTACCGGATAAAAAAGCGGGATAACAAATTACTGGCAGAGCAGAAAGTTGAAATTGAGGGACAGGCAAAAGAATTGGAGGTAATTAATAAAGAGTTGGAGAAACTTTCTATAGTTGCAAGTGAAACATCGAGTGCTGTTGTAATTTTGGATACACAAGGACGTTTTGAGTGGGTGAATGCCGGCTTTACTAAAATGTATGGCTTTACGCTTGAATCGCTTATTAAGGATGTTGGTGAAAATATCTACAAAGCCAGCAACCGCCCTGATATTGATAAGTTAATGGATGTTTGTCTGAAAGAAAAACGACCTGTAATTTACGAATCATTTATAACCTCGGTTGATGGAGAAGATAAATGGGCACAAAGTACATTGACTCCTATTATAAATGCTAATAATGAGGTTACAAAGCTGATTTTAATTGATTCCGATATCTCAAAAATTAAGGAAGCCGAAGAAAAAATTATCAATCAGAGCCAAAAAATATCCATTCAGGCACAAGAGCTTGAAAAACAGAACGCAGAGCTGGAAAAACTTTCATTAGTAGCAAGTAAAACAGACAATTCTGTGATTATTGCTAATGTAGATGGAGAAATTGAATGGGTGAATGATGGTTTTACCAGATTACTTGGTTTAACTTTTGAAGAGTTTTCGTCGGAGTATGGATCCAATATGTTCAAAGCAAGTCTAAACCCTCGTTTAAGAGAACAGCTGCAGGGGGCAATAAAAGATAAGCGATCGATTATCTATTCTTCCAAATCTGCAACAAAAGATGGACGTTATATATGGATCCAAACCACAATGACGCCAATTTACAATGCTGATGGAGCGTTGAGAAAATATATTGCCATTGATGCTGATATTACTAAAATTAAGCTTGCCGAAGAAGAAATAACCAGGCAAAAGGAAAAAATTACCGATAGTATTATCTATGCAAGAAAGATTCAATCTGCGGTTTTACCACCTGATGATTATCTTTCAAAACTTTTACAGGATTATTTTATTATGTTCCGTCCAAAGGACATTGTTAGCGGTGACTTTTATTGGGCAACGCACAAAGGTAATAAAATACTTATTGCGGCAGCCGATTGCACTGGTCATGGCGTTCCAGGTGGTTTTATGAGTATGCTAGGAATGACTTTTCTTAATGAAATTACAGGCCGAATGGAAGAGAAAGATCTTGATGCTGGTGCTGTTCTCACTCAATTGAGAGAAAGTGTTAAGAATTCATTGCGGCAAACTGGTAAAGAAGGTGAAGCCAAGGATGGGATGGATATTGCTTTATGTATTATTGATAAGGAAACCAAGGTGCTTGATTTTGCCGGGGCTAATAATCCACTATTGATAATCAGGGATCACGTGAGTGAGATTGAAATTATTAACGTAAAAGCAGATGAAATGCCTATAGGAATTTATTATCAGGAAAAATCAAAGTTTACCAATCATAAAGTACAACTGCAGAAAGGCGATTTATGTTACATATTTTCAGATGGTTACCCCGATCAGTTTGGAGGGAAACACGGACGAAAATTCATGGCCAAACGGTTTAAAAATTTGCTCGCTGTTCATTCCGATAAACCAATGGAGCAACAAAAAGCAGTACTTGAGAAAGCTTTTGATGCATGGAAAGGTGAGAACAGACAAATTGATGACGTTTTAGTAGTCGGATTAAAAATCTAATTGATGCTCCCAAAGCATTCTTTGTCTTTTCCTGTCATCTTTTATTAGTTTGCTAATCTCTATCAGTAAATTAGAAACAAATTCAATTTCTTATCAATACTTTATTGCTGAGGATAACTATTTTGTGATTCGTGCACTCACTTTTATCCGATCCACAGGAAAGAAAACATGAAATCACTTCGCTAATTTTAATAGGAATGTGCTTTTTATGGTGCAGAATATCAGCAGAATGATATCCTAAATAGTTCTTCTTGATGTGGTTCATATTTACCAGATTTGCAAATATTGTAACAAATAGAACTAAAAAACATTGGGGCAAAAAAAAACTGCCATCGGCAGTTTTTATATCTAAAAGAAATCATCGTCAAAATCATCATCATCATCTTCCTGGCTGGCTTTTTCGTATTCTACCAATTCAAATTTCACTTTTACCAGGTGTGTAAATCTAATTCCAAGTGAATGCATATCCTCATCAATTTTATCATAATGCCAACGAATGGTTACACCACTTTTCTCATTAATCTTATCAATTAAAAAAATAAGTTCAAATATTTGTTTTAATGAAGCTGTGTTTAAATACTCTATATTAAAATCAAAATAAGTATAAGGGAGCGCTTCGTCTCTATATTTTTTTAACCAATCTATAACCGGCGCATAAAATTCAATAGCGTTCTCGGGTAGTGAAACATTTGAGATCTGAAAAATTTTATTTTCGGGATCAAAAATAATTTCTGGAGTATCTTCTGTTGCCTTTATTATTAATGGTTTCATTAGAAAAAATAATTTACAATTAATTTAATTTGATTGATGTTTGCAAGGTGAAAAATGAATAATTTTCGTCAACTTTTGTAAAATCATAGGCTATCTTTCTATGCGTTTTTAGTCGCATATCAATAAATCCAAGGCCAGTCTTCTGTGGATCAACTGCTGTTTGATCCAACAGGATTTTATTAAAATAATCATTAAGCTCGTCTTCACTTAGGTCATTAAGAAATTCCAATCTTTCCTTAAAACCATCAATTCTTTCATTTTTTACAAAATTTCCTGAAGTTAAAATATATTCTTCATCTGTTTGGCTAAGATAAAAAATTCCTGAAGTTCCATCAGCATATTCCTCCATGTTGTCACCATGCTTACTTATATTTTGAAGCATTTCAACCATAATATAATAAACCTTTTTTGCCGGACCACTGGTACTCATTTGTCCTTTAATAATAGATAGCAGGCTTAGGATATTATTCTGGTTAAAATTCCCATTAAAGTTTAAAAG
>JARGGF010000437.1 GCA_029210905.1 Bacteroidales bacterium
AGTTGGCAGTTAGTAACAGTTAGCTGTTATTTGTTATTTGTTAATTGGGCTAAGTTCTAAAATATACCTCTTTTTAAATTGATTATCAGAGGTTGATGAATTTTATTTTAAAGTTATATGACCAAAATAAATTTGCGATATTAAATAGAACATAGCCGTTATTTGTTACCACTAACCATTAACCACCAATAATTAACCGGCTACAAACTCCAATATTCCATCCCGGAAATTTTTCCCCTGTATATTCCTTTTAAATCAATCAGTATCCCATTATTACCGCATAAACTGAGGAATTGCTGCTCGGTATATTCAGCATACTGCTTGTGGTTTACTGCAACAACTACCGCATCATACTTGGTGTCAGCCTGTTCAGATAATTTAATAGTATATTCTTCCAGAACTTCTTCAGCACTGGCAAAAGGATCTATTACATCCACTTTTACATGGTAACTTTCCAATTCCCTGATTAAATCAACCACTTTTGAATTACGGATGTCACTCACATTTTCCTTAAAAGTGATACCCATTACCAGCACTTTGCTTTTGCGGATATCCTTATCCATGGCAATCATTTTTTTAACCAATTGCTTGGCCACATAACCGCCCATGGAATCATTTACAAAACGCCCGGAATTGATAATTTGCGCATGATAACCTAATTGCTTGGCTTTGTAAGTTAGATAATAAGGGTCAACACCTATGCAATGGCCACCAACCAGACCCGGGAAGAAAGGCAGAAAATTCCATTTGGTACCCGCTGCTTCAAGCACTTCATAGGTATTGATATTCAGCTTGTTAAATATAATTGAAAGCTCATTCATCAAGGCAATATTAACATCACGCTGGGTATTTTCAATAATTTTTGCGGCTTCGGCAACTTTAATAGAACTTGCACGGTGAACACCAGCCTTTATGATCAATTCATAGGTTTTTGCAATTTCCTCTGCAGATTCTTTGTCGCAGCCCGAAACTACCTTAACAATGCTGGTGAGGGTGTGTTTTTTATCACCTGGATTAATTCGTTCGGGTGAAAAACCTACTTTAAAATCCCTGACAAAAGTTAAACCTGAAACGTTTTCCAAAATTGGAACACAATCATCTTCTGTGCAACCAGGGTAAACGGTGGATTCAAAAACTACATAATCACCTTTCTTTAATACTTTACCAACAGTTTCGCAGGCTTTCAACAGAGGTGTTAAATCAGGCTGCTGGTGATCATCAATAGGAGTAGGAACAGCTACAATGTAGAATTTAGCAGCTCTTAAATCTTCAATATTAGCACTAAACAGAATATCTGTATTCTCAAACTCTGCTGAGGACAGCTCCTTGCTGGGGTCAATATTTTTTTTCATCAGCTCAATCCGATCTGCTTTTATATCGAATCCAATAACTGATACTTTCTTTGCAAATTCCAGGGCAATTGGCAATCCAACATAACCCAAACCTATAACGGCAATTTTATTTTCTTTGTTTACAATCTGGTCAAACATCTTCAAAATTTTTCTTTAGTTTATTTATTTTTTAGCAAAAGGATGATAATCACCTACGAAGCCAACAGCTTTTGAATTTCTTATGGTGTAAACAGTTTGGATGCTTTTTCTGGCTTCATCCAGACCAAAGCCATTTCCGGCAAGGATTTCTATATAACTTAAGGTATGCAGGTCAGTAAAACCACCACTAAATTCTATCTCTTTTCCATCTACGGTAATGCTTCTGTAGGTCCTTATCTCTTTTTCCTTTTGCTCTGTGGGCACCGAATTGAAATCAAGGCTCATAAACCATCTTACCCTGGCACGTTCCAATTGCAAGAAACCGGCTGCTTTTTTTGCATCAGAGATGTTTACCGTATTAACCTTAACATCGCCAAAAATCCAGGTGAGCATGTCGAAAAAATGCACACCAATATTGGTTGCAATTCCACCTGATTTAGAAATTTCAGCTTTCCAGCTTTGAAAATACCAATGCCCCCTGCTGGTAATATAGCTTAAATCAATATCATAAATTTTATCTTTCGGCCCATTTTCTACTTCTTCTTTCAAAGCAATAATACTTGGGTGCAAACGCAACTGGAAAATATTGTTTATTTTTTTTCCGGTTTCTTTTTCAATTTCAGCAAGTGCATCAATGTTCCATGGATTTAGTACCAGGGGTTTTTCACAAATGGCATCCGACTGTTGCCTTAGTGCAAATCGAATATGAGAATCATGCAAATAGTTTGGTGTACAAATACTTACGAAGTCTATTTTTTTCCCATTTCTTTTTAATTTATCAAGGTGCCTGTCAAACCTTTCAAATTCGGTAAAAAAATCTGCTTCGGGAAAATAGCTGTCGATAATACCTACACTATCAAATTTATCCAGCGCAGCAATTAGGTTGTTATTGGTTTCCTGTATAGCCTTCATATGTCTTACGGCAATATAGCCAGCTGCACCAATTAATGCAAAATTTTTCATAATTAGTAAAATATAATAAGGGTTTAATGCTATGATTTTATAACTTTCCCGTCCCTTAAATGGTACTTTTCCTGGCTTTCAGGACAAATGGCAAGCCCATTTTTATTAAAACTCAGGCGATGGCCAAATTCACTCATCCAGCCTAATTGACGCGCCGGATTACCAACAACCAGGGCATATTTTGCCACATCTTTTGTTACCACAGCCCCGGCACCAATAAAAGCAAATTCGTTAATAGTAATACCGCAAACAATGGTGCAATTGGCCCCAAAAGTAGCACCTTTTTTTACAAAAGTCTTCATATATTCGGCTTTTCTGTTCACAGCACTGCGTGGGTTAATCACATTGGTAAAAACCATTGAAGGCCCCATAAATACATCATCTTCGCATACTACTCCAGTATAAACCGATACATTATTCTGTATTTTGCAATTATTTCCAATTACAACATCTGGCGAAATCACTACGTTTTGTCCAATATTACAGTTTTCACCAATTACCGAATTGGGCATAACATGCGAAAAGTGCCAGATTTTAGTCCCTTTCCCAATTTTACAGCCATTATCTATTACTGCTGTTTCATGGGCAAAGTATTCCTTAGGGGATTCTTGTTCAGGTTTTTTTAACATGGTGTTTTTTTAAATTGAACCAATTATCTTAAGAACGTTATTTATGATATAATCCTGTTGGTTTTTATCAAGTTCTGTGTGCATTGGTAATGAAATTACACATTTTGACAGCGCTTCGGTAACCGGAAAATCGCCATCCTTGTATCTCTTATCGCGGTATGCCTTTTGTAGATGCAAGGGAACCGGATAATAGACCATGGCGGGAACCTTAGCTTTTTCAAGTTCTTCCCGAAGTTTATCCCTGTCTATGCCATTAGTTTTTAAGGTATATTGATGGAAAATATGGTCAGAATATTCAGCCCTCACCGGAATTTCCAGTTTAGCTTGGTTTTTAAAGTGGCTATCATAATAATCTGCTGCTGCTTGTCTTTTATTATTGTATTCATCCAGGTATTTTAACTTAACTTTTAATACAGCTGCCTGTATGCTGTCCAATCTTGAGTTTATGCCCACATCATCATGATAATACCTGATACGCATTCCATGATTTACAATGGAACGTAGCTTTTTTGCATATTCATCATTATTGGTAAAAATGGCCCCGCCATCACCAAAGCAGCCCAGGTTTTTTGAGGGGAAAAATGATGTGCAGCCAATATCACCAATGGTTCCGAGTTTCTTTTTAGTACCATTCGAAAAATAATAATCAGCACCAATTGCCTGAGCATTGTCTTCTATTATATAAAGATCGTTTTCTGATGCTATTGTGAGAATTGCCTCCATTTGAGCACCCTGGCCAAACAGATGTACTGGAACAATTGCCTTGGTTTTGGAGCTTATTGCATTCTTAATTGATTGTGGATCAATTACAAATGTATTTGGATTGACATCTACCAAAACAGGTTTAAGTCCTAAGAGTGCAATTACTTCAGCGGTAGCAATAAAAGTAAAACTGGTGGTGATAACTTCATCACCTGGTTTAAGATCCAATGCCATCATGGCCACCTGAAGTGCATCAGTTCCATTGGCACAGGGGATGACGTGTTTTACGTCAAGATAATTTTCTAAATCTTTTTGGAACTCCTTTACAACATCACCATTGATAAATTGGGTTGATTCAATTACTTTAAAAATCTCCTGGTCAATTTCTTTTTTTATTTTTTGGTACTGACCCTGCAAGTCTACCATTCGAAGGTTGTTCATTTTTTGGTTATTAATTAGGAAAAACAAAATTAATTAAATAATAGAATTATATAATTTACAATCACTCATAATACACGAAGACTATTTATTATTTGATAGAAAGAAGTTAATTTTAAATATTTGGATGATTTTGATAAATAAAAAAACCGGCAAGCTAAGCCGGTTTAAATATTCTAAAAGCTACTGAATTATTTCGCGTAATTAACAGCTCTGGTTTCCCTAATTACCGTAATTTTTATCTGCCCGGGATAGGTCATTTCATCCTGAATTTTTTTGGCAATGTTATAGGATAAGGTTTCTGTATCTTTATCGGATACATTTTCACTACCAACGATAACTCTTAATTCGCGACCAGCCTGTACGGCATATGTTTTTAATACACCTGGGTAGGAGAGGGCTACCTCTTCTAAATCTTTTAATCGTTTAATATAGGATTCTGCAATCTCTCTTCTGGCACCTGGCCTTGCTCCTGAAATAGCATCGCAAACCTGTACAAGTGGCGATATCATGCTGGTCATTTCAATTTCATCGTGGTGGGCACCAATACCATTACAAACATCAGGTTTTTCTTTATATCTTTCAGCAAGTTTCATTCCATAAATTGCATGCGATAAATCAGTTTCCTCTTCCGGTACTTTTCCTATATCATGCAGTAAACCAGCACGTTTAGCAATTTTGGGGTTTAATCCTAATTCTGCTGCCATAATAGCACAAAGATTGGCTGTTTCCCTGGAGTGTTGTAATAAATTTTGTCCGTAAGAGGAACGGTATTTCATTCTTCCCACCATTTTAATCAGTTCAGGGTGTAACCCGTGGATACCCAAATCAATGCAGGTACGTTTACCAACTTCGATGATTTCTTCCTCGACCTGTTTTCTTGTTTTGTTAACAA
>JARGGF010000438.1 GCA_029210905.1 Bacteroidales bacterium
TAAAATGTACTTTTTTATCATATTACCCCATTTTTTTTACTATTTATTCATTTTATTTATTTTTTAACTACTAGCACTATTTAGCCATTCCTGTTTTTAGAATGTAAATTTGAACAAATAATTGATTTTATATCTATTTGATATTAAGGCACTTTAATTGACTGCAAGCTTTTTTAGTTAAAATATCTTAAATATGGTATGTACTATAATGACAATAAAATATTGGAAAAATATGGAGTTTTAATAAGAAAACGCTTGGAAAAACCAACATATGTACCTGATTTTAAATGCTTTATGATATTTCTATAAGCATTTTAGATCCTGAACTGAATAATAAGGAGAATAAAAATGGTAAAAAACAAAAAAAGCAGACCGAAGCCTGCTTTTTTTTATAAGAATCTAAAAAAATTATATTTCTTATCCTTTTACCGATTTTAGTTTGACCTTATTCGCAAGTAAATACATTACCGGAACAATTACCAGCGTTAAAATTGTGGCAAAGGCCAATCCAAACACCACAGTCCATGACATTGCACTCCAGAAGGCAGCATTATCGCCCCCTATAAAAATATGCGGACTAAATTCTGTAAACATGGTAACAAAGTTGATATTCAATCCGATGGCCATAGGCAACAATCCTAAAATGGTGGTTATGGCAGTTAACAGAACAGGACGTAAACGTGTGCGTCCAGCCTGAACAATACATTGTGTAATTTCATCAATTGGTAAATTATCATCAGGATCCATTCCAAGCTCTGCCTTTCTTTGAGATTTAAGATAATCGATATAATCGATAAGTACAATAGCATTGTTAACAACTACACCGGCCAGCGAGACAATTCCAACTCCGGTAAGCAATATAACAATTGGCATTTTAAATGTAGCAATACCGCCAAAAACGCCAATGGTACTGAACACTACACTTGCTATAATGATAAGCGGTTTTACAAAAGAGTTAAACTGAGAAACCAGAATTATTAGGATAAGCGCCACTGCTGCCAGTAATGCACCAAGTAAAAAGTTCATGGTATCATTTTGTTCTTCCTGCTCACCTGTAAAAGCATACTCATAGCCCTCAGGCACTTTGTAGCTCTTAAACACTTTTCGGATTTGCTCATTAATCCTATTGGCATTGTATCCGGTTTTTACACCCGAAAATAAAGTAACAGCCCTGTTTAAATCTTTTCGCTTTACACTTCCAAAGCTAGTACCATATCTAATATCAGCCACAGATGAAATTGGTACCTGCAATAATTTACCCTGATTATTTCTAAAAGTTATTTTCTGATTCAATAAGGTAGCAATGTTATTCCGGTATTCCTCTTTTAATCTTAATTGGATTGGATAATCATCCTCGCGTCCTTTATAATCTGACAACTCTTTCCCGAACAACGCAGTACGAACTTCCATGGCAATAGAAAAGGTCGATAATCCAAAGCGGCGTGCTTTGTCCCTGTCTATTTTAATAAACAGCTCCGGATTCCCGGTTTCAATATCAATTTTAAAACCTTCAATACCACTAATCCTCTCCTTTGCAATTAACAATTGCATGCTGTCTGTAATTGAAATTATCTGGTGAACATCTTTACCGGTAACCTCAATATTGATAGGGTATCCTGAAGGTGGCCCCGACTGATTTTGTTCAATAAAAAATTCAACTCCCGTATATTTATTATGCAGAGAATCTGTCAATACTTTAAGTACTTTTTTAGAAGAAACAGACCGATATTCAAAATCAATAAACTTAATTGTTGTTATTGCCTTATTTGGAGTATTTCCAATTGCGGTTTCCATTTCGCGCTTGGCACCTTTACCAACAGTAGTCAACATGGATTCAATAATGTCTTTGTACGGATCCACATATCTAACTATATCATCCTCAACACGTTTTATTACCGAATCTGTAACAGTAACATCTGTTCCAATCGGAAATTCGGCTATTATATTAATGTATTGCGGATCAGTTTCCGGAAAGAACACTACATCCAGATCTCTTTTGGCCATAAATACATAAGTACCTATTAACAAAAAGAATGTTCCTGCCAGTATTATTTTTGGACGATGCCCTTTTAATGTATATTGTATTGTTTTAAGGTAAAGGTTTTCCAGTTTTACCAGAAATACATTTTGAAACCATTTTGATAAATCAAACAACACAAACAGATTCAGAATTATCAACACGCCCATCATCATGAGCATATTTGCAGTTCCGAACGATTTTGAAAAATATAACAGTATAGCAAGTAGTATAAAAATACCTGCTACAAAAAGGTTCTTCTTTTTGTTAGGTCTTCCTTCTTTGCCATCCTTTTTTACAAAAGTAACTGTAAATACGGGAATAATAATTAATGCAACAAATAAAGAAGATGTTAATACAATAATTAAGGTAATAGGCATGTATTTCATAAATTCACCCATTACATCATTCCAGAACAATAGCGGGAAAAACGCAGCGAGTGTTGTAGCTGTAGAAGAAATGATAGCTACAGCAATTTCGCCTACCCCTCTTTTTGCAGCTTCAAAAACCGAATATCCCTGGTCAAGAAAACGATAGATATTTTCGATAACCACAATGGCATTATCTACAAGCATTCCCAGGGCAAGGATTAAGGAAAATAAGGTCATCATGTTAATGGTGGCGCCCATTGCCGAAAGCACACCGAAGGAAAGCAGCATGGACATGGGAATTGCAATACCTACAAACAATGCATTTCTTAAACCAAGAAAGAAAAACAAAACAAGGATAACGAAAATAATACCCATAATCATACTATTCTCCAAATTCTCCAGCTGAGAACGTACTTGTTTTGATTGATCATTGGTAATGCTAATTCTTAATGCACTATCTAGTTCGCCCGATTTCTTTGCATCCTCAAGTATTTCAAATATCTGGTCTACAGCACTTAACAGGTTCTCCCCGCTTTTTTTAATCACCTGAAGCGATACTACGGGTTCTTGATCCAACCTGGCAAAACTTAAGGACTCGGCATAAGTATCTTTTACTTCAGCAACATCCCTTAGGTAAACAATATCCCCCTTTTCAGATTTAACAATAATATTTTCAATTTCTTCCACATTTTTAAATTCGCCAACTGCCCGGATAGCCCGCCGATAGTTACCCATTTTAATTTCACCACCTGAAATAGAAACGTTTTCGGAGTTAACTGCGTTTTCCACATCAGTGAAACTAAGCTCATAAGCGTCCATTTTTAAAGGGTCGATATTGATTTGAAGTTCTCTTTCTTCAATTCCTTTAATTTCTACCCTTGACACTTCATACACCGTTTCTATTTCATCTTGCAAAAACTCGGCATAATCTTTCAACTCTTCAAGACTATAATCGCCAGAAAGATTGATGTTTATAACAGGCATTTCTGTTAAATCTATATCTTGTACCAGTGGATCTGTTGGCAAATCATCAGGCAAATCACTTTTTACCTTATCTACCGCATCTTTTATATCCTGAACCGCTTTATCAATATCTGAATCAAGTGTAAACTCAACAATAATTAATGAAGCGTCCTGGCTTGAGGTTGAAGAGATATCATCTATTCCCTGAACTGTCTTTATTTCCTTTTCTATTATCTTAGTTATCAGGTTCTCTATGTCAGCCGGAGGGTTTCCCGGATAGATGGTTTGAATAATTACAGTAGGTATTTTAATATCCGGAAATAATTCCTTAGGTAAAGATACATACGACATGATCCCGAAAACTATAATCACAAAGGTGATAAGGAATATCGTATTTTTATTTTTTAAGGAAAAAGTAGTCGCTTTAAATTCCCTTATCTTTTTCTTAATTTGTGTATTTTCCACAATCTGAGGTTTTTATGGTATAATTATTTGAAAAACAAGGCACAAATTGCCCATAAATTTTACGTTAAAAGAAAGTAATAACTATTGAGATAAATATGACTGAATAAAGCAATTATTAAAGAAGACATTCGTCTGAAAATATTCTGACACTCAGGATTAATCCTTTAAACTGTCAGCTTTGTCAGGTTATTTCTTTATTTCAACTTCTATTCCATCTTTAATCAGGTTATAACCCTCAACAACAACAATATCACCAACATTTATTCCTTCTGTAACCATTGTTCCGGTATCATTGGTATAAGATGTTTTGATGTATTTTTTATGCGCAAAGGTTTTATCGCCTTCATTTACCAATATATAAATATATTTCCCCTTGAAATCTTCTTTTACAACAATAGAAGGAACTACCATTGCATTGTCAATTTCAAAATCGCGAAACTTTACAGTGGCCAACATATTGGGCTTTAACTTATTATCGCTACTGTTTACTTTTGCCTGCAAGGTAAAAGTTCTGTTTGAAGCATTAATTACATTCCCGGTCCGATAAACACTGGTTTCAAGGTTCATTTCAGGAAAAGTTGGAAAGCCAACAGTGATTGGATTACCTCTTTTTACCACAGGAATGTATTTTTCAGAAACATCAGCGTTTACATAAAAGCTTCCAATGTTTACCAGCTGAATAATTTGGGCACCTGGCATGGCAAGCTCACCGGTTTTAATATTAATTTTATCAACAATCCCGCTGATTGGGGCAGTTATCCTGGATTTACTTTTTTGCAATTGGAGGCTTTTCAATTTGCTTTCAAGAGACTCCTTGTTGTTTTTTGCTTCAAGATATTGGATTTCAGAACCAATTTTCTGTTTCCACAATTCATCTTGCTTTGCAAAAACAGTTTTAGCCAGCTCATAACTACTTTCTAATTCCTTAATACTGGCAGTAATGATATCGGCATTGAGAGAAACCAAAAGTTCGCCTTGTCGGACAAATTGACCCTCATTTACGTGAATAGTCTTCACCTGTCCATTAATTTCAGGACTTATAAAAGCACTGTTTACGGCTTCAAGTGAGGCGCTAACCTCAACATAATGAGCAAAATGTTCCTTTTCAATAGCTTTTGTTTTCACCAAAACTTTAGTTCCTTCCTCAATTTCTCCGCTTTTGACCAATTCTTGTTCTAAAACAGCAATTTTGTCTTCGAGCGTGGAAATTTGATCCTTGTATGCTTTAATTTGGTTTTTGATTCCTTCAGGTGTATTTTCAGTGCTACCGCATGAAAAAAAGAAACCAATT
>JARGGF010000439.1 GCA_029210905.1 Bacteroidales bacterium
TATAATGAGAAATGGAGTTGTTTCTCGTAAAAACATACTCCGATTTTAGTGGAGAATTCTACACCGAAACTTTAGTTTCTAATAAACAAATATACCAATACACCAATAACCAATACACCAATAACAAATAAACAAATAACTTCATCTTAATGAAACCCTGATTTACACACAAAATACGTGAATACTTGGCGAAGCGATCTCAACGAAGTTAATCAGTTAAATCCGTATTATCTGTGTTATCCGTGTTCCAATTTAAAAACATCGCAGATGTTCAAAACACCAACCACTAACTCCAACCCACCAATTACTCATTCTATCTTGATGTGCATTAAAACTAAGCTGAACTTTATCTTCAATAACCTGATTGTTGACTAAAATTAAAGTGTTGCATATCAACCATTTAAAAATATGTTAAACCTTAAAACGTTGGCTAACCACCAACAAGCTCGTCGGAAAAAAACCTTTTCCCTGAAAAAAATCATAGCAGCGATTCCTCTGGTTTTATTTTTTGTAATAATGCCTAAGCTGCAGGCACAGGATTTATCAAACCTAAAGGAGGTAAAACCATTCACCATTTCTGGCAGTCTGAGTGCTATGGGTGGATTTTATTCCGTTGATGGTATAGAACCACGTCAGCCCAATGCCCTGTTCAATTTAAGTGGTAATTTTACGGTGAATGTATACAGCCTAAGCCTGCCATTTTCATTTGTTTTGGGAAACCAGGAAAAGAACTACTCGCAGCCCTTTAACCGTTTTGGCGTGAGCCCAAAATACAAATGGCTGACACTTCACCTGGGCCACCGCAATGTGTCATTTTCGCCGTATACCCTTGCCGGACATAGCTTTCTGGGGGTGGGAGTAGAGATGAACCCTGGTTTGTTTAGATTTGGGGCAGTTTATGGAAATTTTCAACGCGAAGTGGCCTCTGACAGCACCAATTTAAACGCTGTACCCGCCTTTAAAAGAAAAGGATACGCATATCGCCTGGGAATTGGAAACAAAAGCTCCTATTTCGATTTTATTTTGTTTAAAGCCAAGGATGACACTTTATCCGCTGATGGTTTTAACCTGAATGATAATGTTTTACCTGCTGAAAACCTGGTTCTGGGCATTTCATCCCGTATACAGACCAAATCAAAAGTATTCTTTGAGCTGGACTATGCTGCCAGTGCTTACACCCGTGATTTAAGGGCCGATGATATTGATAAAGATGATATTAGCTTTGCAAAACCAATATTTTCCTTGTTTACGCCAAAAACTTCTTCGCAGGTTTTAACAGCTGCACAGGCAGCTATTGGTTATAAAGGAAGCGATTTTGGTTTAAGTTTCCGCTACAAAAGAATTGATCCCGATTATAAAAGCATGGGAGCTTATTATTTTCAAAGCGATTTGGTAAGTTATACCATCGAACCCTATTTTAAATTGTTTAAGAGAAAGTTAAGTGTCAAGTCCAGCCTGGGTTTTCAACACAACAACTTAAATAACACCAAAGCAGCACAAACCAATCGTTCAATTGGTTCATTTGCAGTAGTATACAGACCAGTAAGAAGCTTAAATTTTAATTTCAGGTATTCCAATTATGGGATTACACAACGCGATGGCTACCGCACCATTGATGATACAGTAAGAATGGCACAAAACAACAAATCCATATCAGGTGGCACCAGTTATACCATATTAAAAACCAATAATTCGCACTCATTTAACTTAAATGCCAGTTTTCAAGCATTAAACGATTTAAATGAGCAAACGTCTTCCTTTACAGAAAACAAAAATTATAATCTACAGTTTAATTATGCTTTTACTTATATGCCATCAGGTTTTAATTTGTTTGCCAGTTTTATCAGAACAAAATCGGTAACACAAATAGACCAAATCAGGGTGTTTGCCGGTCCCGGGTTTGGCCTTGGCAAACAATGGCTCGACAATAACTTAAACACTTCCTTAAATTTTAATATCATGTCTAACAAATTAAATGGTGACAAGGAAGGCAATATTTTAAATATTTCATTTTTAAGTAGTTATACGATTCAGAAAAAACACAATCTAAAATTCATTTACAATTTTATAAACAATAACTCTGAAAGTACGCTGACTAAGGCTTACAAGGAATCAACAATAAAGTTAAGTTACACGTATACCTTCTGATTTTTAAAAAAAATTCATTTGCATTCAAAAACATTATCAGAATGTTCCGATCTGCAATAAAAAAAAACTAAAAAATAAACGAATGAAAAAATCATTATTCCTTATTTTATCCATAATTATTACGGCTTCGGTTTTAAGTCAAAATAACATTACCGTTTCCGTAATGGTAAATCCACCATATTCTCATGATATCAGGGATTATGTAAACCAACCCGGCAAAATTCTTGTTTTGCTTACTGCTAGTGCTTCGGATGATTTATCCCTGGGAAAAGACAGGTATACCATTAAACTAATTGGAAGTATTACAGGAGATAATGGAATATCATTACGGACCAAAGCTTCTTATCGTCCGCCCATGCCAATTGAACTACTATTGGGACAAAGCATGCAATTAACAGCCAATGATATTGAGCAATATTTCACAGCCGAGAACCTTGATATACAAGGCATTAGCAGAGAAGATTTATTGGCAGGAAAAGGTTTAAGGGAAGGATCTTACAGCATTTGTGTGCAGGCAGTTGACTACGAAACCAACGAACCTTATTCCGAGGAAGATCCTTTTGGGTGCAGTGCCCCCTTTGATTTAAGATACATTGAGCCGCCACAACTACTCTTTCCAATGTGCGAAGAAGTTCTGGAACCTTCACATCCTCAGAACCTTAATTTTCAGTGGACCATGCCGGTAGGGATAACCAATCCGGGCATGTTAAGGTACAAATTCAGATTATTCGAGCTACCCGATAAGGATACCAATCCTGAATCGATAGTAAACTCAGCCATGCCACCATTTTTTGAGCAAAGCGATATCCCAACAACCATGCTAATTTACAATATAGCAATGCCAGCGCTGGATACTGAGAAAAGTTATGCCTGGCAGGTAGTTGCTGAAGATGTCAACGAAAAGATTCAATTTGCCAATCTGGGCAAAAGCGAGATTTGTACTTTTTCATTCCAGGAAGCTGAAAAAGAACCTGATGAAGAACAAATAATAATCAGCTGGCCGGTAAATTGTTCCAGTGATTCAGCGTTAATGAGTGGAAATATTACTGATTTTTACATTAGCTGGATGTTTTCAAGTTTAATTCCGCCAAATAATGATTTTTCTGTACACAACACATCAATTGATATTGAAAACTTCAATGCGGTATTAAAAAACTATGAAAATGCGACTTTTAAATTGTCTTTTTATAGTGATAAAAATGCCAACAACTTAAAATTCAGCACATCAGGAACAAACTACTATTTTCAGGCAAAAACAGCCAGCCCAAATTTTCCTTTTGTTGATGGACAATCCTACTGGTTTCAGGTAAGTCTGATTGATAGTATTACGAATAATGAATATCTACAATCAGAACTTTGTGCTTTTAAATACAAAAAGATGGTTGAACAAGGAGAAGAATATGTTTCAAAAACCATTCAGGGCAATTTAAAATACCAGTTTGAGACAGAAGTTACAAAAACCTATCCGCTAGCAAATGCAAATCTAAAACTGGTAAAAAAATACCTGCTAAAAGATGCAAGCACAGGAGAAGAAATAGAAATACCTGAATATGAGTATATTAACTCAGAAAATACAGGAAAAAAAACTAATCAGAATACCACTTTTGGCAGTAAATCTTTTAACGGCCTTGCTTCATGCACCAGCGACCAGAATGGTAATTTTAGCTTTACCCTAAATTGGCCAAAGAATGAGAAATTAGGTCTAATAGAGAATCAATTCAAGTATACCGATAATGGAAAAACCTATCTGGGTCCACTTTCGAGGGTACTCAGAATTGAGACTATAAATAACTACTATGCTCCTGTAACACAGAATATAACACCTGTAGAGGAAATTACAAATTTAGGCAGCCTGACAACTTATGTATACAGCTATACCTTGCAGGCAGAAATTGCAGAAGGCTATCAGGGTGTTTCAAACCTTTCCAAACCAGTTGTAGATAAAAACATTTATCTTTTCCGCAAAGTCAAGGATTCAGATATACCTTATTTTGAGGGAGATATAAAGGTTCAAAACCAGATGATGGCCATTCCGGCTGCCATGGCCAGTAAAAATTACAAATTAATAGCAAAACAAAAATCTGTAACATCCAAAGATACTGAAAATAAGGATGTTGGCTTTGTTAAATTCACTTCATTAGTACAGAATTTTGTAAATAACGATGAATATTATTTATGGATTGAAGGAACACCAATACAAACAGCTCAGTCTGTAAGTTACAAAGCAGCCAACATACCTGAAAATACCTCTCAGGAGGGTTATCAAGTGCAATTTTTAATAACTTCTGCTACGGAAAATCCCCCGGCAAGTTATTCTGAAATCAAGGACTTTAGTTTTACCGTAAAAGACAGGTTTATAGCAGTTTCTGCAAATCCGCCAAAATCTGTTGTAAAAGGAAAGCTGGTCTATACCTATCCTGGCAAGGCAACTACCATTAGGCCTTTGGCAAATACACCTATCAGCATAATATCCTGTTATGTAATGGGTCCTGATGCAAATAGTAAAATAGTAAAAAGACCCAATCACTATGAAGAATCAGACGATGCATTTTTGGGTGCACATGTTTTAGGCACTTCAATCACCAATGCCAGCGGAGAATTTGAGTTTGAATTTACTAATATTCCGGATCAAAATATTTTTTCAAGCATTGGCGAATACGAAGTATCAACCGGGCAGCTAAATAGCACACAAACCTGGCAAGCCTGGGAAAGTAATAAAGAAACTGATTTCAGGATTAAATATGAGAAAAAACATGGCAATATCCGAAAGGTATTCAGAATCGTGGTTGAAGATCCTAACAGCCTTTATATGAGCCCAATTGATAATTTTACTATTGAGCCCTTGCAAACAAAAGATGTAGGGCTTTTAACTTCTGATGTTTTTACCTACCAGCTAACAGGAAGTGTGTATAAAAACTGGGGTACGCTGGAAGAAGTAAATCCCGGCTATGCCTATAA
>JARGGF010000043.1 GCA_029210905.1 Bacteroidales bacterium
TCATGGAACTTGTCGACTTTTTTTATTCCCGATACAGCGGTCCCTGTTAGATCGTTAAATGTTTTGCCGCAATTCTTGCATTTATATCTTTTCCTTCCTCTGTAAATTCCATGTCCATATATGTCTGAATTTTCGCAGTGAGGGCAAAGTACTACCTGTTCCTTATTGATTTCATTTCTCACCTGTTCGATTCTTGGAACTTGTGAAATCTCATTCTTCAAATATTGAAACAAGTCTTCCTTTTCTTTGGCACTAAGGCCTTTTATTATCTCATGAATATTCATAACTTAGATTTTGATACAAAGATAATAATTTCTACATTATTCTAAAACACAACCTTATTAATTGTGTAAAATTAACGGATGTTTATACAATTTCTCATTAATGGATTAATTACAGGATCTATATATGCCTTGGTTTCCTTGGGATTTGCGCTGGTATACAATACTACCCGGATTTTTCATATCGCCTATGCTATCTTATACATGATAGCGCCCTATTTTCTTATGACATTTCTGATAAAGCTGCAAATATCCCCGATACTATCAATTCTGATTGCTATTTCTTTAACAATCATTGTTAGTCTGGCCACTGAACTTTTTGTCTATGCACCCCTTGTAAAGAAAAAAAGCTCACCAAATGTATTAATGATAAGTTCGATTGGGGTAATGATCATTGCAATTAATTTAGTTGCTCTATGCTATGGTAATGAAACAAAGATCATTAATCCTTCTTTATCCGATTCGTACAAAATTGGAAATATCATAATTACATACAATCAAATAATCCAATTTATTACAAGTAGTGTCTTTATTGGCCTGTTTATGGTGTTCTTGAAATTCAGTAAATTTGGAATTATGACCAGGGCCATGCGGGATGATACCGAATTATGTAAGGTTTTTTCAATGAACGTTCCTGGATTCAGGTTAGTCCTATTTGCTATAAGCGGTTTATTTGCAGCTATTGGTGGAATTTTAACAGCATGGGATTTTGGAATGGATCCCTATGTGGGTATGCCAATGCTTTTGAATGCGATTGTGGCTCTAATTATTGGTGGCATTGGCAAATTTCAAGCTCCAGTAATTGGAGGATTGGTATTGGGCGTATTGCAGGCATTATCCGTATTGGTATTTTCCGCCAATTGGAAAGATGCCATTGCTTTTTCTGTATTGGTCTTGTTTCTTTTGTTCAGACCCCAGGGCTTTATTGGTGAAAAACGAAGATTAGTTTAAGCTTATGAATTATGTTTTTCATATCTTGATCATGATTAATATTTACATCATTTTGTCTGTAAGTACTAACCTTCTTGTAGGCATGGCTAATCTATTATCCCTTGGTCAGGCTGCTTTTTATGGAATAGGAGCTTATGTTACAGCCTATGCATTAATTGGATTGGGCTTACCTCTTTTACCTACGCTTCTTTTAGCAATGGGTGTTACTGCTATTTTTAGTTTTCTCTTGGCCTACATCTCACTAAAATTGGAAGGTGATTATTTCATTCTTGCCACCCTGGGATTCCAAATAATAATTTTTACAATTCTTTACAATTGGATAGATGTAACCAGAGGGCCTTATGGCATTCCAGGCATTCCTTCTCCAAAACTATTTGGTTTAGTTAAAATTGAAGGAATCACAGGATATATCATACTAAGTACAATCCTAAGTGCGATAACTATTTTTGTTTTTTACAAAATAATAAACTCCCCATTTGGTCGGGCTTTAAAAGGAATGCGTGACGATGAAATTGCAATGATTTCACTGGGCAAAAATATCACAGTATTAAAGGTCGAAGCCTTTGTTTTATCCAGTGCTTTTGTTGCAATAGCCGGGTTCATCTATGCCAGCTACATCAGCTATATCGATCCAACCAGTTTCAACCTGGATGAAGCCATATTTATACTCACAGCCATATTGATAGGTGGTACAGGAAACATTAAAGGGCCGGTTATAGGCGCTGTTTTTGTTGTACTTCTTCCTGAAATCCTTCGATTTGTGGGAATGCCCGATAATTTGGCCGCAAATATGCGCATGATTATTTATGGTTTAACGTTAATTATCCTGATGCGATATCGACCCCAGGGTATTGCAGGAGAATACAAATTTTCAAAGTAAATTAAAGGATGAACAACACAATACTACATATCAATTCAGTCTCAAAAAGCTTTTCGCACAGCATTAAAAAGCTAAACGGAGATGTTTCGAAGGAGGAGTATTGCGTTCTTGATAAAATCGACTTGCAGGTTCAAAAAGGGAAAATAACCGCCATCATTGGAAGCAATGGTGCCGGTAAAACTACCTTATTTAACATCGTTTCCGGTTTGCTAAATACCGATAAAGGCGAATTGTTTTATACCCCCAATGGCAAGAAGTATAACTTACGTAAAATAAGTCCATATAAGCTTGCCAGAATTGGCATAGGAAGAATGTTTCAGGATAACCATATTTTTCCAAAGCTTACTGTCATGGAAAACATGTTAATTGCAGATACTGATCCCTACGGAGAAAATGCCTTTACCTCCTTCTTTTACCATCGTAAAAAGCGAAAGATAGAAAAGGAAAGAAAACTGCGGGCAGAGCAAATATTTGAAATGCTTTTTGGTAAGGCAAATCCTTTTTGTGAAAAACAGGAGGATTATGCAGAAACCCTTTCTTATGGACAACAGCGATTACTTGGATTAGCCAGATTATTTATGGGGAATTACAAATTAGTATTGCTTGACGAGCCCACCGCAGGAGTTAATCCCGTTTTGGTAAAGAAAATCGCAGAAATCATAAGAAAAATGGTTGACAAAAGACAAATGACCATATTGCTCATTGAGCACAACATGCCTTTTGTAGAGTCCCTGGCTGATCTATGCGTTTTTATAAATACCGGCAAAATTGAGACTGCTGGCTCCGTTGTTGAGGTGCTGGATAATCCTCATGTCAGAGAAAATTACCTGGGGAAACGTACAACGAAAAGAAATTCAACCGATGCTCAAGCTTGAGAATATACATGGAGGTTATCGAGCCAATCATTCCATTTTAAATGGGGTCGATTTGAATATTGCAACCAATGAGACCATGGCAATTATTGGCCAAAATGGTACGGGCAAATCAACGCTTGCAAAAGCGATATTGGGTATGTTGCCTTTTTGCTCTGGCACGATAACATTTAATGGCATAAGCATTAATAACAAAAATACCATTGACATCATTAATAAGGGGATAGCCTATTTTATGCAGGGTGGACGTTTGTTTCCTCATCTTACGGTCAAAGAAAACTTGGTTTTTGCAGGAAGTGGGCAAAACAAGACGGATTTTAATAACTCCCTAAGTCGGTTAAAACAACATTTCGACTTGATCGAAAATATCAATAAGTTTGAACTGGAGGCTTCATACCTCAGTGGAGGAGAGAAACATCAGCTGGCAATGGCAATGGCACTAATAAATAATCCCAGTTTTTTGATCCTGGATGAACCCAGTGCCGGTTTATCTCCTCAAAACACAGAGAAAATATATGAAGTGCTTGAACAAATAAAAAAAGAACAGGAAGTCACCATATTACTTATTGAACAAAATGTAGACAAGGCAGTTGCTTTTTCTAACATGGTAGCCTTACTTAAAAATGGAGTGATTGAGAAAGTTCTGGATGTAAGTCATGCAAAGGTATATGAAGAAATTGATGAATTTTATTTTGAATAAATAGAAACCAAATAAATCTTAAAATTATGAAAAGAAGATTAAGTTTTTTAGTCGCGACAATATTGTTTGTATCCGTTTTATTCTTTGTTGAGTGTAACACAAACTCAAAAAAGAATAGTGTAGAAGAGGAGGTTTTTAAGATTGGCGTTATTATTCCTCTTACTGGCAATTCTTCTGCAATTGGAAATATTCATAAACAAGGGATAGATTTAGCAATTTCTGAAATCAACAAGAACAGAAATGGTAAAAAAGCAATTGAAGCTGTTTATGAAGATAGTAAGAATGAATCCAAAACTGGATTAGCAGCTTTTAATAAATTAAGAAATGTTGATAATATACCTGTTATTTTATCAACTTTTAGCAATGTTTGTGTCCCACTGGCATCTACAATGAAAACGCAACAAATTAATGATGTTGTTTTACTCTCTACTGCAACATCCGCACCAAATATAACAATTGGATCTGAATATGTATTTCGCTCCTTTATTACGAGTAATGTTGAGTCAGCAGAGATAGCTAGATTTATAACGGAAGATTTAGGTTACAGTAAAACTGCTATTTATTATGTACAAGATGATTATGGAAAAGGAGCAGCTGATGTCTTCTTTGATTTGTATACTAAAAAATACAATAACAATGTTGTCTTCAAGGAAGCATTTGATATCAATCAAATTGATCATAAAAATTCCATTTTTAAAATTAAAAAGGAAAAACCAGAAATAATTTTCTTAACAGGTTATGGTCAAAGTTTAGTCTCAGCGATAAACCAGATTCGAGAAACCGATATTAAGTGCGATATAATTTGTACGGCAACTCTTGCTCTTCCTGACGCATTTAATAATTTAGGAGAAGCTAAGGAAGGTATTTATTTAACAAGTTCATTGTATGATGAATCTTCTACGTTAAAGGATTATCAAAGTTTTAAAGAGGAATTTATCAAAATGTTTCCGGAATCCAAGGATAACTATCAGTCTGCTTCAACATATCTATGTACAAAAATAATAACCGAGGCTATAGATAAGAAGGGATATAGCGCAGATAAAATAAAAGAAGGGCTTTTGTCTATAACGCAATTTAATACACCTCTTGGAGGAATAACCTTTAATAATGTTGGTGAAGCATCTTTCCCTGTAAAAATAAAGGTAATTAAAAACGGCAATATTGTTAATATAGAAAAAGAATAGGGGTGGCAAAGATTTGGCTGATTAATATTCCTGAGAATAGTAAGAAGAATAGGCATTTACCCAATAATGGGATTTACCCTAATCTAGGAATTCATGCTATTTTTTCTTTTTTAAAAGAAAAAGGAATTGACATTGAGTACAACAATGTGATTGATGGAGAGGTTGTTTTATTAGAAGAAATAGAAGAAAAAATATCATTAATTTCGAATGGAGATATAGTAGGATTTCATATATCCATTTCAAATTATAATGAAACAAAAGAAGTATCCCAAATTATTAAAATAAAAAGCCGGGATACAAAAATTATTTACGGTGGTCCCCTTGCAACAACAAAACCTTATGCAATTCTCCAAAATAATCAGTATGTAGATGCAGTTATAGCTGGAGATGGAGAACAAATATTTTACAACATTGCAAAAATCGGATTTGAAAATGTTCATCAGGATGGGATAATAAAAAGAGAAAATCACATGAATATGCCTTCTAGGCTAATCTCTTGTATAAATAACATTGAGTACATGCCCTCTCCCTTAAAACATGTTTCCACATTAGAAGTCTATTTAAATAATTATAGAATAACCTCTGGAGATACTGTTCTTCGACCAACCACTAGTTATTTTCATAAAACAGGTTGTGAACAAAATTGTCCATTTTGTACAGTTCCATATATTGGAAGGATAGGCAGGAGTAAAAGACCTGAAACAGCATGGGAAGAGACATTAATGTTGCACCATCAATTTGGCATTAATCATATTTATGAAGTAAGCGATAATATTTTATTTTCTAAAAATAATCAATATGATTGGTTCAAAAGATTTGCTCAGCTTGCACCCAAATACATACCAAACGAAGAAGTCTCTTTCCGTTTTTACGCTAGTACAAATAGAATTAACAAAGAGTTAATGCATTACATCAAATTGGCCAATTGTAATACATTATCTGTTGGATTTGAATCAAATGACGATAATGTTCTAAGTAATGCTAAAAGCTTCCATACATCATCTCACCAAAACCTCGAAGTTTTTAATCTGATCAAAGCACACAATTTAAAATTGGTAGCATTTTTTATTTTGGGATTGCCATTTGAAAATAGTAAATCAATAAAGAAAACTTATGAATTCATAAAAAAAGTTGCAGACTATAAAAATACAACCTTCATTTTGGCAGCATTACTGAGTCCATTGCCAAAAACAGCATATTGGACAAAATATGTAATGACTAATTCATATTTAAGAAATAAATACGATTTAAGTGATAATGGTAACCTCATTGAACCAACATGGAGTATTGAAAATATAGCTAAAGATTTTAACATACATTGTTCAGAAGTTTCTGTTGAATATAATAAAATAAAGGAGTATCAAAAAAAGATTTACGCTTTACGACCTGAAGTTTTTTCCTCATGGGCTCCCGAAGATTTTTAACAAACCCTATACTTATGAAACTTTACCAAATATTAGAAAGAGATTTGTATGAGAATTCAGGTAATATAAATTCTAGGATTAAGAATTTTCTATCTGGCCAAATAAAGGTATTCTTTGAATGGTTCAAATCAGTAACTCATAATGTTAATACTAAAATTCAGAATCGAGAAAATCTTATTTATCACACCATAAGTGTAGTTGATACAATTAACAATTTACCATATTTGATTTGGCCTGAGAAAAAGGAGCCAGTCCAATATTGGTTAAATAACAACTTAAGTTTACTTTACCTTTTCATTATTTCGGAACTTCCTAAGATTGGTATTGAAAATAATATAAAGTCACTTAATAATTATGTTTTTACTAAAAAGCTAGTTGGAAAAATATCCCTAAATATTGAAATGGGAAATTCCAACAAGATGGAATCATCAATCAAAGACAATCTTAATCCGATAATTGCAGTCACAATTGATAAGGAAATATTGCAAACACAATATGAAATAATGAAGTCAAAATCTTCTGAATATAGTCAAGTTTTTCATATTGATAATGAGACTAATCTTGAGGAATTGTTCAAAAATGCAAGAAAGGATAAAGATAATTCATTTTATGATAATATTATTAATGAATTTATTACCCCATTAAATGAATTGATAAAGGATAATTTATCAATAATGAATTTGGATGACGAATATTTATATTTGTATTCATTTGTATTATGTTTAATATTTTTTAAAGATATAAGTCTTGCCGAACAAAACCTAAAGGTTGTTTTAATTCGCCCTGTTATGTTTAGTAAGGATGTAGAACCTACCTTAACATTTTTTGGAATCTACACTAGTATAGAAGAGCCTGATACAGATGAAATTAATTATATTGTAAGTAAGTTGTGTAGTGAAGTATCATTATTTTTTCATATGATTAGAAGGGAAGATGATCTTCGAAAAGAGTCCTTAAAATCTGCAATCTCAGCAATCATGTCCCGCAATGGTTCCCATAATATCGGAAGCCATGTTCTGTCTTCTGTAGGTTGTAAATTAAATGATCCAGTTGACATGCAGACACTTACTAAATATATCCAGCAAAGATGGGATTTTCTGGCACAGGTTACTTCTGGCTTTCCTCAATGGAGTATACCGGTAAAATTGATTGCCCAATTACTTAGAGGATTTTACGAACAACGTTTACTATTAAATAACATTGTTTTATCTGAAGGCCTTTTGGCCCAAGAACAATTTGACCCACCAATTATTGAAAAAAAATTGCAAATTGAGGTATTGAAATTTAATAAAGATACTAATGAGTTAAAATTGATTTGGGACTATCTCAATAAACAAGATGACCATGCGCAGGTATTTCATAATGATATTGATGTAGCCATACCAGGTGGAGTTACAGGCTTTCAGGCATTTTATACTATCTTAGAAAACTATATCCGCAATTCAGCCAAACATGCATACAAGCAAAATATGAACCAGGCGAAAGGTTTAAAAATAAGCATTGAATTTGAAGAAATGGATAATTATGTTGAGTTTTTTATTTATGATAATATCCCTTCCAATAAAGGTGTTTTAAAAAACCTAAATGATAAAATTAAAAATTCTTTACTTGATGAAAATGGTCAGCTTACACAAAAAGACTGGGGGATAGCTGAAATGAAAATTGCCGCATCATATCTAAGGATGATTGATTTTGTAACTTTAGATCAAAATAACACAAAAGAAGAAGAATCCACATTGTATGAAAGAGAGAAGTTAAAAAAAAGTGGAGATAACTCATCCTGTTTTATAATAAAAGCGGAATTAAAGAATAGTAAATATTTGGGCTATAAATTTGTTATTCCAAAGCCTAAGGATATTCTCATATTATCAAATGAAGAAAAAGCATTTAAGAACGCAGGCGTTTTCATAAAGAAAATATCATCAGTGAAAGAAAATTTAAATATTCATCAATTTACATATGTCGTTGCAAATAAAAATGGTGAAAATGACAACCTATTAAACAGGTCGGACTTATTAAATGCTCCTGTCCTAATAGACAAAATAAAATTTGAGATATTAAGTAAACTAGATTATGAAAATAATAAATTTGAAATTATCCAAGAACACCTGAATAGATTAAAAAAAGCTATACTAATAGAAATTATCGGAAATTCGAAAATTGAAATACATATTGATACTTCTGATGATTTTAAGGCAAGTATTGGCGTAAACAACGAGGAAATCTGGGCGTATTTTATAAACAAAATAGGAAAAAGGTTCCATGAAATTGCCCGCCTGAACCTTACTGAATCAGAAAAAGAAATAATCAATAACTTCTTTGCGAAAATTGACTCTAAGGATATGAGCAAAAATTCCTGGAAGATTTTCGTGGATTACCTGGGAAGCCATCATAAAACTCTTTATAATAAAATATTGCTGTCAAAGCACACAGTTGAAGCGAATTATTCAAAATACGAAGAAGATATTGAAACCGTTCCTCCATATTATAAATTAAGTAATTCGAAAGTAAGTGTTAAACAAGGTTGGGAGAATTTTATAAATAAAGAATTAAATATTAAAGAAAAGATAGAATTTATAAATGACTATACCAAAGATAAAGAAAAGAACATTGTAATGAAACGACATTTTTCATTGGATACTAAATACAAATATGCTGAATCATTATCAGGGGCTCAAAGTTATTTTAACTATTTACACCGGCCTCCTGAGAAATTTAGCCAGAAAGTTGACATCCTAATAGATATAATAAAGACAGCCAGGTATTCTATCAAGATCATTGATGAGCGATTTGAGGAGTTTATGGATAAAGCGGAGACAAGTATTAAAAACAGGATTAACGCTTGCAAAATTGAATGTATAAGAAGAGAAGAATTAAATAAAAAAATACAGGAAAATAATTTGGAAAATGATTCTGTCCTGATTATCCATTTAGGAATATTACAGAAACAATTAGATACTAATTCAGAAGCCAACCTTGAATCAAAAGATTCAAATGAGAATGATAATAAGGGGAAAATTGAAAATCTTATAAAAAATTTAAGGGATAGTATTGCCCATGATATATATGTAACCTCGGGTAAAGGAGATTCTGAAGAAATACCAGAAAGTGTCAAATTCATTCCTTTTGCAGATATCCAGTCAACTTTGATGAAAGCCTATCCTGAAAAAATGATTTTAGTAAAAATATTGTCAAACATCAAAGCATAAGTTATGAATGAAATTAAAGTATTATACCTCACGCTTAGCAACGATGATGCATACAGTCGGCTAAACGAGCTTCCGTTTCAAAATGATAATATAAAACTTCATATTGACCCCGTTTTTTCAACAATTAAATGTTGGAACGATTTTTATTTTGGAGCAATTGACTCAAAACTCTCCTTAGAAAATATATTTCTCACAGACAAAGATAAAATGAAACTTAACATTTCTTTTATTAATAAAATAGTTGATTCCCTGGGTTGGAATAATAATAAGGTGGTATTTGCAACGCATTGGGGAAGTAAGACTTTGGGAGAATATAAAGCTTTTTTAAAAGAGATTTCTATCCCAGGTGACAAAATTCAGCCAAGTTATTGGGGTACGCAATCAAAAAGTTATACATGTAATGATTATGATCGAATTAAAAATGAAATTATTGAGCTTGCATACCCTGATATATATCTTCCTTTACATGAAGTTAAAGAGATAATTGACATCCAAAAAGCTAACTCTGCTCATTTAAAAGAACTAAACAATTCCGGATTAAAAGAAAATATTGACAAAATTCTTCAGGAAATAAAAAATTCATGTGATACTTTTTGGCAATTACCATGATGTTAAGACCAAATAAAATAGGAGTACATTTCATCGAGTATAAAAGGAAAAGCAAGATTTTTTCTACTATTTACTCATCTTCAGTATGGTATTATTGGAAAGAATCGATTATAAAAAATTACTCAGATAAAATTGAAGAAAGCTTTGAACTGGCAGAACTAGTAATACTTTTTATCTTTTCTCGCGATTTATCCGAAGATAATTTTTATAAACAGCTACTAGAATTAGACATCAGAAAAGATAAAGATAAATTGCTCCCAATTATAACATTAGGAAGTGATTCTTTAACATCAATTTTTGATAATACTCTGTTAAACATAAACGAAAAAGCAAGATATTTGGATCATTCTAGATGGAACCATTATTTTTCGTTACAAGGCATTCTAAATCAAGGTTCTAACTTTGACAAAGCAATTCACTTTTTTGTTCAGAATAAATCTAATAATATATCAAATGAAGATAATACAATAAAATACTATGACATTTTAAAAACAAATATTGCATTGGAATATGTCGAACTTCATAAAAGAGTATTGGAAAATTCCAGGCTCGAAAAATTCGGTGGCCATGGAAACTATGTACAGCCTTTTGTTTTTCATTCAGAATCGGAAATGCGTTATAAATATTCAAAAAAAGGAGAAAAAAACGAGGAGTCAATTCTATATAACCTAAAAACCAACAACCTAAAATGGAGAATATTACTAATAGATGACCACATCGATGAAAACAAACCATTAAGCCCTTTCGATAATAGAGATATTGAAAACCATAAACACTTAATTAAACAGAAAATTGTGGCAAATCTATTAGAGGAAGATAAATGGTCTGTTAGTTTAAAAAATAACAATGAAAGTTATTATGAAGAGGACAAGAATATCCAAATTGTTTCAGTCAGCAATATTGATGACGCAGTCAAAAAACTGAAAATAGAAACCTATGATATAATTATGCTTGATTTTCTATTGGGATTTCCAAAGGAAGGTGAAACCCGAGACAAAAGAGAGTTTGGTTATCATCTTTTAACAAAAATTAAAGAGGATAAGGAGCTGCAAGCAAAAAAGAACCCAATAAACTATTACTGGATATTGCTCATGTCAGCTTTCCCTCAGGCTTTTTTTGATAAACTGAGGGAACAGGGATTATCACATCATTCAAATCACTGGCATATCTCTCGGGGGGCTGATCCTGTTAATACTCCAGAACTTTTTAAATATAGCTTATACTATCTTATGTATTTGCAAATACAAGAAGTTGATTTTTTGAAAATCAAAATAGCAAACCATTTTGCAAGGCACTTTGCTGAAGTTAAAAACGAAATAAGGGCATGGGCTAAAAGTTATTACCAAATCTTCATATCAAAATACGGTAAAATACATAACCTCAAAACAGATAAAAAAAGTTTGTTCAGTGCTACATACAGCAAATATTTTGCTGAAAAGCATAAAGAGGATTTAATCTACTATGAAAAAATGAAAAACTTCCTGTTTCTTCTGGCAAATGGCTCTTCATCGGATAGTTCACAACTTCAAATGAGTTATATGGAGATTTCAAAAGAAATAAAATGGAATAATAAAAAAATAGAACACAGATTAATTGAATATATCAATTCCATGCATTAAACAATGCTTATTTAACTAATAATGAAGAATAACCGTTTTTTTATTATTAATCACGACTTAAGTAATAATACAAATGATCAGGTATTTTACTATACCCGAATTGTACATAAAGAAAAAGCACAAGAAGATGATAACTCAAAAGACTATCCTTATTACCCTTTCTATTTAACGTTCAAACCTTATCGCATTGATTTCAATTATTATGGCCCCAGTCCAGGTTATGTTAAGGAAGAAGATGTTTACCAGGAATTAAAGCACAATACTATCTTTTCACTTCCCTTATCATTTGATTATTCTGTAAACGATCGTTTAACAACAAAGTTAATAGAGCTATTTGATGAAGAATCCAAATTTGACACCTGTTATATCTTTAATCCGAATTATGACTTTTGTGCGGAAAATCCGGAACCGGTATTTAGCTATAATTATATGAGAACCCTGGAAGGAAATTCTATCCTGCCCAACATAGAAGAACACAGAACTCGTATTTCCCACTGCATTCTATTTCTTGATTTTCTGTTTGATTTTAACGAAGTAAAGAAAAAATACAATGATTATACCTATTGTTCCTTTTTCGATGAAATAGAAACCCGCCTTAGGCAAAATGATTTTTTTAATGCTTTAGCAACTAAATATTCTTATTATTATAACCAGCAACGTCTTGCCGAAATTGCTGATGAAAACAATGGAACCGAATTCCTGAATTCCATTCAAAAGAGAACAAATAAATTTAACAAGGTAATAAACAACGAAAAGTTTAAAGAAAAATGTTTGGAATTTATACCTGAATATTCCCCAATAACTTCTTTTGACGAGACTAGATTAGAAAGATTATTTCAGAAATATAAAATTGCGTTTTGTTTCGGGTTTTTACTTAACTTTTTGAATAGTAAAATTTGGAATGGTCTTCAGGAAAAAAAGAATGTTTTAAATGAATTTATCTCTGAA
>JARGGF010000440.1 GCA_029210905.1 Bacteroidales bacterium
TTATCATTAACCTTGCTCTGGATAGTATCAGGTCTTTCATCTGCAACCAGTTTGCCATTATTGATGATAATAACACGATCACAAATTGCTTCAACTTCCTGCATAATATGTGTAGATAACATTACCGTTTTTTCCTTTCCAATCCGGGCAATCAGGTTGCGAATTTCAACTATTTGGTTGGGGTCCAGTCCTGTTGTGGGTTCATCTAAAATTAATACTTCCGGATTGTGAATAAGTGCCTGTGCCAGCCCTGCTCTTTGCCGGTAACCTTTTGACAATGCGCCTAATTTTTTATTTTGCTCCACAGTAAGACCGGTAAGTTCAATGATTTCTTTTACACGTGATTTGATTTGTTGCTTAGGCAAGTGGATGGATGCCATAAAATAAAGGTATTCTTTCACGTACATCTCAAGGTAAAGTGGATTATGCTCAGGAAGATAACCGACAATTTTTCTCACTTCCAGGGATTCCTGCAGGATACTTTTTTCATTAATTAAAACATCACCACTATTGGGAGGAATAAAACCGGTCATTATTTTCATCAAAGTAGATTTACCAGCTCCGTTGGGTCCTAAAAATCCAACAATTTCTCCGGAATTTATCTCAAAGGATAAGTCATTAAGTGCTTTTTGATCGCCGTATAATTTGGTAATATTTTGAACTTTTATCGACATTCTTTTGTTATTTATGTTAAACAAAATTAAACAATTAAATTTGATTACTAAATTGCCCAAAGTATTTAAACTTTAGGTATGTTTATGCTCATAAAATATTTAGTTTTGGGTTTTTTTTAAGATCTATTTTTAACATGTTTAATTCATTTTTTTTTATGAACGGCGTATGCCTTCATCGAAGATAATTATTTGGGTTAAAGAAATTAAATTGTTGAACTAATTTTAAAATTCTTATAACTAATTTCGAATTTTTAAATATAAAATCATGGAAAACTATAAATATTGTGTCGATATTAATCAATACAAACGCTTTAAAACGCGCGAAGTAAAAATAGGAAACATTCCGGTTGGTGGGAATAATCCCATCCGCCTTCAATCAATGACTACTACTAATACCCTTGACACTCAGGCAAGTGTTGAACAATGTATCCGTATTTTTGACGCCGGTGCAGATTATGTCCGATTGACTGCACAAAGCACCCGCCATGCCGATAATTTGGCCAATATTAAAAAAGATTTGGTTGAGAAAGGCTATTCAAATCCAATAATTGCTGATATTCACTTTAATCCAAAAGTTGCTGAAGTTGCTGCCGATTTAGTTGAAAAAGTAAGGGTTAATCCTGGAAATTTTGTTGATCGAAAAAACGGGAAAGAAATTGAAACTGAAGAGGAATATCAGGAAGGCCTTAATAAAATAGAAGAACAATTTACAAGATTAATTGATATTTGTAAAAAAAATAGTACGGCCATCCGCATTGGTTGTAACCATGGTTCTTTGTCCAGCCGCATTGTAAATAAATATGGAGACACTGTTGAAGGAATGGCACAATCTGTATTGGAATTTTTGCGTATTGCACGAAAGAACAATTTCCATGAAATTGTCATTTCTTTAAAAGCCAGTAATACCAGGGTGATGGTTTACGCCTACCGCCTGCTGATGAACAAAATGATTGCAGAAGAGATGAATTATCCGCTCCACCTGGGAGTAACTGAAGCTGGTGACGGAGAAGACGGACGTATAAAATCTGCCATTGGCATTGGCACATTGCTGGCCGATGGAATTGGTGACACTGTGCGCGTTTCACTTACTGAAGATCCTGAATTTGAGATTCCGGTCGCAAAAAAAATTGTTTCGTGTTTTTCTAATCTTGATAATCATGATACCATTTATGGAACTCAAAACCTGATAAAACATCCGTATGATTATGCAAAGCGAGAAACCTTTAATACTGCAAAAATTGGTTCGGAAAAAAGTGCCGTTGTAATTGCCGATTTATCGGCAAACATATCAATTGTTGATGCTGACATTATAAACTTAGGATTCAAATTAAATGATAAGGAAGACTGGGATCCCTCTGATAATTCTCCTGATTATATTTTTATTGGTGAGGCAATGGTTTCAACAGATACCACCCACGGGCTAAAATTTATAGCACCTGCATCAGAGTGGGAAGATAAAATTAACATGTATCCGCTATTTCCGGATATTCAAAACTATATAGAACATCCACTTAGTTCAAAAATGAACTTTATTTCTGTAAAAAATGAACAGACAGTTTTTGAAAATTTATTAAAAATTAAAAATGATGATTCTGTGGTTTTAATGCTTGAAAGCGATAATAAAAATGTTGTAGCTGATCAGCGTGCATTTATGCAACATTTATTAAAAAATAATTTAAAGTTTCCGGTGGTATTAAGAAGAAACTACCAAGAGCCTGATTTTGAGCAATTTCAGATTAAAAGTGCCTGTGATACAGGAGCTCTTTTAATTGATGGTTATATTGATGGAATTATGTTAAACAACAGCGCTGAAAAAAATTGCATGAAAATTGTAAATACCTCTTTTGGAATATTACAGGCCAGCAGAACTCGAATGACAAAGACTGAATATATCTCATGTCCATCGTGTGGCCGTACGCTTTTTGAGATACAAAAAGTAACTGAAAAAATAAAAAAGAGAACAGGACACCTAAAAGGCCTGAAAATTGCAGTAATGGGATGTATAGTAAATGGCCCAGGAGAAATGGCTGATGCAGATTACGGATATGTCGGTGCGGGCGCAGGCAAGGTATCACTTTACAAAGGAAAAGAAGTGGTAAAGAAAAATATTGCATCGGAAAATGCCTTAGATGACCTGGTACAATTGATTAAAAATAAAGGTGACTGGAAAGAACCGGTATAAAAAAAATAAAAGATTTTTTGAATTCTTGTCAAATAATCGCTTATTTGCAAACAAATGAGTGTATATTTGTTACATATTTTTAAACCGGGCGTATAATTTTTGATAATTAAAATTTCAGTTTTACCTTTACAAGTTAAAATTATACCATTTTTATAATGAGAAGATTATTTGGCGCATTGTTTATTTTTTTTCTTACTGCAAACGCTGCTCAAGCTGAAGAAATTATTGTAAGTGGCATTTATCAAGGCGAAAATTTATTTGTTATGAATCCGTTTGCTTCAACGGGTGTTGGATTTTGTGTATATGAAGTAACTGTAAATGGACAAATTACTACTGATGAGATAAATTCTAGCGCTTTTGAGATTGATCTTAGCGTTTTTCAACTTAAAATTGGCGACAAGGTAACAATTGTAATAAAACATAAAGATGGGTGCACACCCAAAGTGCTGAATAAAGAAGTACTTGAATCCAAAAGTACTTTTAAGGTAACTGAAATAAGGGTTGATAGAAAAAATAATGAACTAAAATGGACTACAACCAATGAAAAGGGCCCCCTCCCCTTTCTTGTTGAACAATTTAAATGGAAAAAATGGGTTAATGTAGGCACTGTTAATGGAAACGGAACAATAGGCCCTAATGAATATTCAATAAATATTGACCCACATAGCGGATTAAATAAGTTTAGGGTGAAACAAATTGATTATTCTAAAAAACCCAGATATTCACCAGAGGCAACTTATCGATCACTGGATGCTGAAGTAAAGTTTTCTCCTGAAAAACCAAAAAATGAAATTATTTTTACCGCTGAAACCAACTACGAAATATATGATTTCTATGGTCGTATAGTTAAGAAAGGAAAAGGTTCTCAAATTGATATATCCAAGTTGAAAAAAGGAGATTATTTTCTTAACTATGACAATACTATGGGGCAGTTTTCAAAAAAGTAATATTTCAGAGCCCCAAATATAAAATAAGTAACATCCCTATAAAACCAGTTAAAAAACCTATGTAGACTTGTGCCGGGTTATGGGCTTGCAAGATTAACCTTGCATACGCTATAGTACCTGCTGCAAGGCTTAACAAAATAATTAGATAGGTAAAATCTGCCACAAAGTAAACAGCATAATAAAACATGCTTGCAATCAATCCTCCAATACCAATTAAATGTGCACTTATTTTCCATTTAAATGAAATAAACAGACTGAGGCCAATTAATACGGCTGAGGCTAATACCATTATTTTAATGAACCCAATGGTACTTATTGGTAACTGATTTAATAGATAATAGGCAAAATAATATGATAATGCACTGATAAACAATGGAATAATTCTTTCCCGATGATTCTTTAAAGATGCCCCGGAAACCACTTTCAGGTTCATAAGAAAAGGAATGGTGCTTACCGGGATTAAAAAAGTACAAAGAAATACGAGTATGTATATTAATCTTTGAGCCTCAAACGGCATATATGAATAATGTGTATTTGAGTTAAAAATTATTACAAGTGCATAACTTGGCATTAGTAAGGGATGAAATACTACTGAAATAAATTTTGCTAAAAAAGTATTTGGTTTTTCCATATAATTTGATGCTTTATAAAAGCTTTTTTAATTTACTGGCTTGCAGTACAAATGAATTTTAGTTAATTCTTGCTTTGTTTTGTTGTAAAATTTTGTCCAGGGTTTGCAATAAGTTGAATCAAGTATGGCTAATAAACTATCATTTAAAGATAATTCATACAACATGGAATCTGTTTTTTCATTTTTGAATTGCAGAATTCCAGGATTTTGAAGCTTGACAAATGAAATTTCTACTCCTTCCTGCAAATCATTAACATCTTTTAAAAATCTTACGCACAGCTTGTTAAATTGCTTGTCCTGCTGTTCAGACATTTTTTCAACGGAACCGTCAATAATATTCTCCGCCCATTTCCCAAAGCCCGGAAATGCAGCTGCTGTGCTCAAAAAAGATATTCCATTATAAAATTCAACAGGTGGGCTATAAACCGTTCCATTTTCAATTTTGGTTAAAGATATTTTGACTAAATCACTCCCTTTATTAATCAAATAAACAGGAATAATAAAATATAACAATAATACAATAACCAAAGGGATGAGATAGCTCTTTTTCTTTTTACTGCGTTTAAATTGAATTCTACCCATAAATTAACGTTTCTTTTTAATTATCACTAAATTATTATAATGTTTTAACAAGCTTTGCAAAT
>JARGGF010000441.1 GCA_029210905.1 Bacteroidales bacterium
GCATTTTATTTCTTTTGTTGGTCATTAGCCAACTTAATTCACAGCCCTGGATAAAACTTATTACTAAGGATAAAGCTGGTAGTCAATCTATTGGCTTTTACTCATTGCAGGAAGCTTTTCATCAATACTGGAGTGGAAAAAATTTAACTGACAAACATGTCACAAAAGGTAAGGGCTACAAACCATTTAAACGATGGGAGGAGTTTATGATTCCCAGGGTCTATCCCAATGGACAATTTCCTGCTAATCAAACATGGCTGTCCTATCAACAAGAAAAAAAGCAAGTTAAATTAAAAACTACCCCCGTTTCAAACTGGACACATCTTGGTCCTTTAATAGTTCCCCTTGATAATAATGGCGAGCCCAGCGGAATGGGACGAATAAATTGTGTAGCATTTCACCCCACAAACCCGGACATTTTGTTTGTTGGAGCACCATCAGGTGGTTTCTGGAAATCTATTGATGCCGGAAATACATGGATAACCACCACAGATGAATTACCAAGTATTGGTGTTTCTGATATCGCAATTAACCCGACAAATCCGGATATTATATACATTGCTACTGGTGATGGCGATGCTAGCGACACTTATAGCATTGGTATTCTTAAATCGCTGGATGGTGGGCATAATTGGGGTACTACCGGATTGAACTGGACAACTGATAATAACTTAATAATCAGACGTATAATAATAAACCCTATTCACACAGACACCATACTGGCCGCTTCAACAAGTGGTATTTTCAGGTCTGTTGACGCAGGTCTTAACTGGACAAATGTTCAAACCGGACATTTTAAAGATTTAGAATTTAATCCATCAAATCCAGAGATTATATATGCTGCTAGATACGGGAATAATAATAGTCGGTTCTATAAATCTACTGATGGGGGGGCAACTTTTGCTCAAATTTCAACCGGTGTGGATTTAAGCAAAACATACAGACTTGAACTTGCTGTTAGTAAGGCAGATGCAAATATCATTTATGCGCTTTACAGCGACAATGATCAGGATGGGTTTCATTCTCTTTGGAAGTCTATTAATGCAGGTGATAGCTGGTTAAAAATATATGATGCAAGTGGCATAAATTTACTTGGCTGGGAAAGTGATGGTTCTGATATTGGCGGCCAGGGCTGGTACGATCTTTCTATGGTAGTTTCACCCATTGATGCAACAGTAGTTTATGTAGGAGGAGTAAATATTTGGAAATCAATAAATTCCGGTGTCGATTGGTCAATTGTTGGCCATTGGTGGGGAGATAATGCACAATATGTACATGCAGATCACCATTACCTTGCTTATAGTCCATCCGGCGTATTGTACAACGGTAATGATGGTGGATTATATAAGACCTCAGATGAAGGTTCAAACTGGATGGACATTAGTGATGGATTGCAAATCCTACAAATTGATAGAATTGGTAGTTCGCAGAATAGTGCTGATGTCATATTAATGGGAAATCAGGATAATGGTACCATGAAGTATAACGCAGCCAGCAATTCCTGGCGGCAAATTTTTGCTGGAGATGGTGCTGAATGTATAGTCGATTATAATGCCGATAATGTGATTTATGTCTCCTATGTTAATGGTGATTTAAAAAGATCTACTGATGGTGGGGCAAGTTTTTTATCAATAAAACCTCAGGGAACTGGTGATGGGGCATGGCATACACCTTTGGTAATGAGCGCAAATGAAAACGAAACTCTTTTTACAGGGTTTAATGATGTTTGGAAAACTACTAATAGAGGAACTAACTGGCAAAAGATTTCAGAAAATTTGAGCCCTGACGATCCTCTGAAACAAATAGCTGTTGCCCCCTCTAATTTCAATTATTTGTATGTTTCAAATGGCGGCGAATTTTGGAGTACAAAAAATGGTGGTATCTCCTGGCTAAAAATTACCAGTACTGAATTATCCGGCCTCTTTATTACTTCTGTTTCAGTTTCTGATAATAATCCTGAAAGGGTATGGGTGGCTGTTTCAGGATTTAAAGAAGGTAAAAAAGTATTTTATAGTGAAGATGCAGGTGAAACATGGATTAATTTCTCTGAAGGTTTGCCAAATGTGCCCATTAATTGTATCATACGAGAAAGGCAATCGGATGATATTTTTTATTTAGGAACTGATATTGGGGTTTACTACAGAGATGCTTCAATGAGCAGCTGGGTAAATTTTAGCACCGCTTTACCGGTTGTTGTTATAAGTGACCTGGAACTGCAATACAGCAGCGGTCTTCTAAGGGCTGGAACCAGGGGCAGAGGCTTGTGGCAAACTCCGGTTATTATTAGTGCTCCTGGAGTTCCCAGGTTAATTGGGGCCGAAACCAGCTCTGATGGAACTAAAGTAGAATTAAGCTTTGATAAATCAATGATTGATCCAACAGGCAAACAAACTGAATTTAGAGTTAATAATGGCCTGGATATTATTCCGTTAGCTGCTTCGCTTAAACCCGGAACCAATAATATTTATGTTCTGGAATTACTGCATCCTTTAATAAGCAATGAGATTGTAACTGTTAGTTATACTGAAGGTTCTGTTATGTCTGCTGACAATTTTAAATTGGCAAGTTTTGTAAAAAGCGGTGTGCAAAACAAAGTGATAACACAAATAAAAGAAATTGACAATTCTAAGCACATTAAGGTTTTTCCAAATCCCAATGACGGGATTTTTCAAATTGAATTCTCAGGGTTAAAAGCCTATAATATTGAAATAAAGCTGATTAATGCAATAGGTCAAATTGTTTATACTGAAAAAGTATTGAATCGGGAGAAATTTATGCATCAGGTAAATATAAGTGGGTTGGCAACAGGGAAATATTACCTGATTGTTCAAACAAAAACTGAAAAGTATCAAAAAGCAATACTGGTTAACTAAAAAAAAGGCGACAGTTTGCCGCCTTTCTTAGTCATTTACCTTATACTGCCGTTCCGCCACCTGTTGTACTCTGTGCAGCCATGTCCTTATCAAATAAATACATATTTGCTTTGGCATCACCAAGCATATTTAGCTTGTCAAGATTTGTTTTGGCAAGGTTTTCTTCCTCAATTTGTTCTGAAACATACCATTGCAGGAAGTTTTGTGTAGTAAAATCTTTTTCATCAACACAAATGGCAACAAGATCGTTAATACTATCAGAAATCATTCTTTCGTGCGAAAGAATCTCTTCAAAAACTGCAGTAATTGATTCAAAACTTACAGGAGGTTGCTTTAATGGAGGTACTATAGCATGTCCATCTCTATCATTGATGTAATGAAATAACTTTAACATATGTCCTCTTTCCTCGTCTGCATGAATATATAAAAATTCAGACGACCCATTAAAGCCATTCTTCTCAGCCCATGAAGCCATAGACAAATATAATTGCGAAGAATAGGCCTCAAGCTCAATTTGTTTGTTCAGTGCATCTTCAACTTTTTCTTTTAACATAATAATGTGTTTTAAATTTTAACTTGAATTTCGAAATTAAAAAACTGACAAGTAATACCAAATCATTGATTATAAGTCATTTTAATTAAATACCTGTAAATTACTTTGTCATTCCATCAACAATTGCATTCAAAGTATTACTTGGTCGCATGGCTTTAAAAGCCAGTTTTTTATCAGGTTGATAATAACCACCAATGTCCATTGGTTTTCCTTGTGCTGCATTTAATTCATCAATAATTACTTTTTCATTTGCAGTAAAATCCTGATATACTTTGCTGAAAATTGATTGAATTTCTTTGTTTTCCGATTGATTTGCCAATGTTTCAGCCCAGTAAAGCGCCAGATAAAAATGACTCCCTCTGGTGTCAAGTTCATATACTTTTCTTGAGGGTGATTTTTTATTATCAAGAAATTTGGCAATGGCTAAATCAAGTGTCTCAGCCAGAATTTTCGCATTTTTATTTCCCGATTTATTACTAAGGTCTTCAAGAGAAACTGATAATGCTAAAAACTCGCCCAACGAATCCCACCTTAAATGACCTTCTTTTTCAAATTGTTGTACGTGTTTTGGGGCTGACCCTCCTGCACCTGTCTCAAATAAACCTCCTCCAGCTAAAAGTGGAATTATTGAAAGCATTTTTGCACTGGTGCCAAGTTCAAGAATTGGAAACAAATCAGTAAGGTAATCCCTTAACACATTGCCAGTTACTGAGATAGTATCATATCCATTTTTTGATCTGATCAGGGTAAATTTAACTGCTTCAACAGGCGGTAAAATATGAATTTCGAGCCCAGTGGTATCATGATCCTTAAGATATTTTGCTACTTTTTTTATTACCTCAGCGTCATGGGCCCTGTTTTTGTCCAGCCAAAATACTGCAGGTGAGCCAGTTGCTTTGGCTCTGTCAACAGCTAATTTAACCCAGTTTTGAATGGGTAAATCTTTAGCCTGGCAGGCCCTCCAAATATCGCCTTTCTCAACCTGGTGCTCCATCAATATTTTACCATCCATACTTACTATTTGAAATTTGCCGTCTACTTTAATTTCAAAAGTTTTATCATGCGAACCATATTCTTCAGCCTTCTGCGCCATTAATCCAACATTTGAGACATTACCCATGGTAGAAGGATCGAAGGCACCATTTTCTTTACAGAAATCTATAACTTCCTGATAGAAAGTAGCATAACTTGCATCAGGAATCACCGCTTTAGTATCATGCAACTTACCATCGGGACCCCACATTTTACCTGAGTCACGCACAACCACCGGCATGGAAGCATCAATAATAATATCGTTTCCTGCATGTAAATTGGTAATTCCTTTATCGGAATCTACCATGGCCAGCTTAGGTCTTTTTTCATAGACTGCTTTAATATCGGCTTCAATTTCTTTTCTTTTGTTTTCAGGCAATTTTTCGATTTTAGCATATAAATCACCCATTCCAAGGTTAGGATTTATCCCAAGTTCATTAAAAACTATTGCATGTTTCTCAAAAACATCCTTAAAAAAAACCGATACAAAATGGCCGAACATTATTGGATCCGAAACCTTCATCATGGTAGCTTTAAGATGTACAGAAAAAAGCAACTCTTTGATTTTTGCATCCTGAAGCTGTTCCTCGATGAAATTTCTAAGTGCTTTTTTACTCA
>JARGGF010000442.1 GCA_029210905.1 Bacteroidales bacterium
AGGCCAACTAAACAAATATGTACAGTATTAATTATCCAGGGATATAACCTAAAAACATAAACAGCTGGTTCATAACCCTTTGGCAAACCAAGTATGCCTGAATGATGCAAATATCCTATTAACAAAAAAGAAAAAATAGTCATCAAAAAAATGACCAGTGTTTTTCTAAATGAGAAAAATATAATAGAAAAAAACGGCACCAAAATCAGGTAAATACGGGCTGATGAGAACAGACCATAAAAATAAGCATCCGAAAGTGAAAAAAATGTAATCAATGAAATAACAACCAGGGCTTTTATTTCGGTTGCCAGGGAGGCGCGCTTAATGGTAACCATAAGCAGCAAAAGAATTACAAAAGTATCAATTATGGTTGAATAGTTGAAATTGTCACTAATTATTCGCGAACTTAAACTCAATATAAAAGCAATGCTTCCTACTATTGAACCTACAATAAGCGAAATATCAATTACTTTTTTTTTGACTTCAGGTATACTGAATTTAGTGATATCCTCATCCATACAATTACACAGCGATTTTTTACATTCTTTTATTTAATAGAAGATCTTAAATCCAATTTCTGGTTTTAAACCGATAATATAAATTTCCATTATGGTGGATATTTGATGTGCCACAAATTAAACGCTTTACCATATTATCAAAATAAACAGGTCAATTTGGTAATTATCAGAAAAATTAATAACAAAATGATTTGTTAAAATATTTTTAGTTTGCGACCTATTATAACTAATGTCCTGAAAATCAAATTAAGTGCCAAGAGTTAATCAGTAAAACAATTTACCTGCCATAATGTTCATCGACAAAATATACAACATTTATTGAATCATTGTCTACAAAATTAGATAAAAAGCCATTGTTTTAAAGATAATAAAAATTGATTGATTTGTTTGTTCTTTTTAGAATTAACCCGAAAAATTCATGAAAAATGAAGTTCAAACCAGTATTTATTAAGAATTAAGGTAAAAATGACCATTTGAAAATATTGTATTCCTTTTTGCAGAAAATCTAATCACGAAGTTTATTGAAAATAAAAGCCGTTGTAAAAAATTAATTTACAACGACTTAACAATGTTTTTGGCAGCTCCCGTTCGTAAAAAAGTGCCATTATTGCCCTGGATATATCAAAGGCAATAAAATGTCAACTTAGGTATGAAACAAATTCAAAAATTAAGGTACAGGTTAAAGATTACTTCCATGGTTCCCATACCATTGTCAATTTGTTTCTGGTGCGCGTTTTTCCTGTGGTGCTGTTTACCTGATAATAACTTATTCCATCTTCTTCAAAATAACAAATAGTGGTTTCCACTTTATATTTTGCATCAGGATTGTTGTTATAATTTACAAGTATTGTCCGGTCAATTCTTCCGTTTTTTTCATACAAATAACGGCTGACATTTTTCTCTTCATTCAATTCAACAAAACATTTCCTGGTTAAGCTTTTATTTGCGTTGATAAATTCCATACCCTTCCTGTCGAAATTACTATCAAATTCAAAAATAAAAGTACCATCTGAATAAACATTCTCCGGTTCATTTTTACGAACCACCGTAAACTTTCGGCCTTCTCTTGATATTGAATAGGTTACAACATGACAGACCTCATTAATATTTTTTCCACCCCACCTGTCGCAATAATTAACCACCCGGTAAGCTGAAAGTACGCCATCAGGAAAATAATCAAATTCTTTAACAAGTTCTATGTCCACATACAGTGATGCTCCTTTTTGATAACTTTTTGTTGCTTCAAAATAGTGTGCATATCTCTTTAACTTTTTCACCCTTCCATTTCGATCAAAAAATACAGAATCGAAAGGAAATTTGTAATAATTCCCGGAACTTTTTTTCAAAATTGTACTTTGCCCGTTCATTCTAACCATGTTTTTGTCAAAGTTATAGTTAAAAGAATAGCTTAATTCAGGCGAACGGACGGAGTTAATTTTTTTATTGATGGTATCAATTTTTATTTTGAATGAATTTCCGTTGAGTTTAATTGTAGACCGCCAGGGGGCATAGGGCTCCTCAATTTTTTGTGATAAAACCCTGTATGTAAAATCACTCAGGGCAGAATCTCCAATAATATCAACCTGATCAGTGGAAATAATAATTTCTTCATTGATGGATTTTATTGCAGCTGCAATCAGCCTGGGAAGTTCTTGTTTTAGAAAAGTAACAGAATCCAGGATTACTTTTCTATGGTATAATGAATCTTTGACAAACTTTTCCCTGGCAATAAGTGAATCCCGAATAAACTCTTGTCTTATTATATACGCTGAATCATAGAGAACAGAAGTTGTGTCTTCCTGGATAATCAAATCAGGATTTTGGTTTTCATTGATTTTGGAAGTATCTTGATTTATTTGGGCAAATACTTGCGAAAAACATAGCAATCCCAAAATAGTGATAATAATTTTTTGCATCATACACTTAATTTTTTCACTGTTGATTATATAGTAAACATCTAGAAATAAGATTCGGTCATTTACAAATTTAATAATAAAAAACAATGAGAGCAGCTTCATATCTTAAATTATAATAAAGAAATTAAAAAGCCAGCAAAACAAATTGTGTTAAAATTTAATTTACAACGATTTATAAATAATTAACCCACAATGCAGCTAGTGTTAACCAACTACCTGATTATTAACTACATCAAATTAGTTATTTCCTGCTGGTAGTACTATAAATTCACGGGAGAAGCATTGGTTTGCCAGAGAACTAATAAAACCATCCCCGTAGAAATGCCAGGCTTTTTAATTTACAGTGCAAATGGGAGGTATATTGTATGATGGGAGGTTTGGGAAATTAAAAAAATATCAATGATTGAAAGATTAGAATATAAGCTCAGTTTAGGCTGGGCTTGTTTCATTTGGAGAACAGGGTGAAATATTAAAAGGACACCTACAGGCATTTCCTGAAAATTTAACTATTTTTACCACGCTGCTGGCATAAAACTAAAAAAGAAAAAGTACGATGCAGATGGCAGCCTTGAACAGGAAATAAACTACATAGGTAACTTTGTTTATGAAAACGGTTCTTTGGCATATATTTTAATGGATGAAGGAAGGATTGTAATAGATACTTCTGGTACAAATTATGATTATGAGTACTTTATCAAAGACCATTTAGGCAATACCAGGGTAACGGTAAAGGATTCATCTGGTTTGGCTGTAGTTCAGCAGGAAAGTCATTATTATCCATTTGGTATGCAAATGGAAGGCGATAAAATGGCCTATCAGAACCCGCTTCAGACTTCGCTGAACAAATACCTTTATAATGGCAAAGAGTTGCAGGATGATTTGGGATTGGATTGGTATGATTACGGGGCCAGGTTTTATGATGCGCAACTGGCTAGATTCCACACAATTGATCCACTTGCTGAAAAATATTCTTTCCAAAGTCCATATGTTTATGCTGCAAATAATCCTATTATGTTTATTGATGTGAATGGTGAGAATGCTAGCCCTTATTTCGATGAGGATGGGAATTTTTTAGGTGTAGATGAAAAAGGGTATTCTGGCCAAGTAATGGTAACTAGCCAAGCAGCCTGGAGTAAAGCAGACTAAGATGGCAATGGAAAAGTTAGCAGTAAAGATATATCTAAATCATCAGACACAAAAACTTATGATGATGCTGATTTATCAGGAAATGAAAGAGCGAGAATCCAAACACATATTGTGAACGAAGTATTGAATGATGGTCTAGATAGAGATAAACCTATTGCAATTACATATGATCCTACATTCGATGGCTTCTATCAATTTGCAGGGTTGACCAATACTAATGTAGCTATTGTTAAACTTAGTGCAGTGAATGAAAAATCAGTTATAAGTGAATTGAGAAAAAGTGATGATACTTATTTAGATAGGGATGTGTACTTTGAGACGACAGTGGAGAATATTAGAAATGTTGTAAATATCCATGAAGTTGGTGGTCATGGATCTGGGATCTCACCAAGAGACCCTGACCATTATCAATGTTATGATTTACAATTCAAGAATCCTCAATGGTCTAGAACAACAGCTAATTTTAAAGCCACAATGTTGTACGTAGGAAAACTCCTATACGGATATGCTGGAAAAAACATCTTGAATTCACCACATGCAAATAAATATCTTTATCAAGGAGGACGCAAAGAAGAAATAAAGAATAAAAAATGGAGTACAGGGAAATAAAAAGAAAACTTAGCTACATATTTTCGTTAACAATTTGTTTATCGATCTTTTCTTGTTTATCAAATCAAGAGGTAAAAGAAACTCCAATTATATATTTGCGCAGCACTATTTACGATCTTAGTAAAGCTGGTATAACAAATATAGGAGTAGAAGATAATAAATATTATCATATAAAGAATATATTTTACGATCAAAATTTGGACTATTTAATTTCTAAGAAACTTGATAATACTGAAATAGAAAAATTAAATGAATTCTTAGAAAGGCTCGATTATTCAGAATTCAAACAACAATTTATTAGTAATCCTTATGGAGCAAATTATAGTTATAATATTTATATCACTTATAAACAAAAGGAATTAGAAATAGATATTTTCGATGATTCGATACCCAAAACATATAAACCTCTTATTGATTTTCTTGAAGCACAGGCTCTGGATAGTAATTTTGACACAATTTACAGCAGAGTTGAAGGTGTAAATTATTCAAGAATTGTTTTGCCTGAAGAGGATACAAGCGACTACTCATATAAAGAGCTATTTTGCATGTGGAAATATCTAATGTTGTATGACAATGTAATTGAAGAAACTAATCTAATTGATACTACAAAGGAATATACAAACTATTCATTAATGTATGGTTTGGATTATCAAGAGAAAAAGATCAAAAATATGAAAGTAGGGGCCCAAAGTATTTATTTAACTTATGAAAATGATGAAATTATCAAGTTGAAAAAAGACCCCTGCTCGCGCTGATTTGTAGTGCAGCCGCTGGCGCGAGATTTTATCTCGTGTTCCATCATAGAATAGATAAAGAGCTTGGCAGAGAATGCCCTGCTTTTTTATTGTTCAAATGGGAGGTTTGGGAATTTGAAAAAATGACAAT
>JARGGF010000443.1 GCA_029210905.1 Bacteroidales bacterium
CTAAAATTTCATTTTTATCGTTTGTAAAAGAAAATGAATTAGCTACTTTGTAATAGTTATCCTTATCTGTTGTAAATTCGTATGCATATTTGGCAATTATCATTTTTGAATCGCTATAAGTATATAGTTTAAGCAGCTCAATTACCTGATCAGTTTTAAAACATTTTTTACTTTTAATAATTTGTTTTCCTAAATTAACCTTTGTATTGTTAAACCTTTCCTTGCTTATCTGATTTTTAATTTCCTGAAATTCGGTTGCAGAAACTTCACAGGCAGGTTCATCAGTTACAATTACTACATTTGTTGATAACAGGCTTTCTATTTCTTTAATATTTTGTTCTTCTTTAAATAATTGACCGGCAAATCTATAATTATCAGGATCATACACTTTTGTATGTGCCCTTTTCAAAAAAGTCAATCTTTCATTTTCTGTTCTTAAAAGTGAAGCAATTTTGATTGCTTGTTCGGTGGTAAGACATTGGTTGTCAACAATACCGTTGGCTACCATCAATTTTCTATACTCAGAACGTTCTTTAAAAACCCTTTGTGCCAGGTTGCTAAATTCATCATCACGTGGAAAGTTTTTGCAACCTACTTTTCCATAATATCTTCTAAAATCAGGGTATTGAATATTTGGAAAGGTCATTTCTGTATTTGTTGGAACTTCTATCACTTCTGTACTCTCTGTTTTTAATCCGGTAATATAATCATGGAGTCTGAATACAGTTGAAAAGTACATGAAGGTATTGTATACTTCGTAAAAGTTATCCTTGTCTGTAGTGTTAGCATAGGCTTCTTGCACAAATGAGAGTCTGTTATAATCATTTTCAAATAGTTCTGCTATTTGCTTTACCTGTGTAGTTGAAAGACAATTGTTTTTGGCAATATTTTTCGCAATAGCCAGCTTTTGAGCTTCCCCATTCCTTGAACTAATATTTGAAAATTGCTGAGAAAATACATAATTCGAGATAGGTGTTACACAATTTTTTGTAGTTTGGGCAAAAGCCCCAATTGTAAAAATTGAAAATAAAATAATTGCTAATTTTTTCATTCTTTATTGTTTTTGGTTATATCAACGATAGTTAAAAGCTTATTTGCTCAGACTTTATAAAAATAAAGCTATTTATTTTTTTCGACATATCTTATTTTAAATGGCTATATTTTAGTGGAAAGTTCTTTTAGAGCATCCTCAATTTCTGAAAACTTAAAGGTGTAACCGCTTGCTTTTATTTTTTCTGCTGATATTCTGCTTCCCTTTAAAATAATATCAGACATTTCACCAAATACTGCTTTTAAAATAAATTCCGGAATATTTGGTAACCAATAAGGTTTGTTAAAGGATTTAGCAATAGCTTTTGTAAGCTCCTTATTGGTAAGGTGTTGTGGCGCTACACCATTGTACGCTCCATGCATCTTTTCATCTTCAATAGCCTTTGTAAATATATTTACTATATCATGGATATGAATCCAGGGCACGTATTGTTTTCCAGAACCAAAAGCTGCCGCAAGCCCAAACTTAGCTGGTTTAGCCATTTTTGGGTATGCTGCTCCATCCTTACTCAATACTACTCCGGTGCGAATCTTGACGGTCCTAATTCCTTTCTGTTTAAATAAATCTGCTGCAGACTCCCATTTTTTTCCAATTTCCGCCAAAAAATCACTTCCTGGGCCATCCTCTTCTGTTAGAATTTTATCTGAGGTGAATGTTCCGTAGTAACCTATAGCTGAAGAGGATATAAACGTTTTTGGCCAAACCTTTTGTTCCAGACAGGCTTGGTAGAGTAATTTAGCCGACTTTACCCTGCTATTTTCGATGATTATTTTTTGTGTTGGGCTCCATTTTTTTTCTGAGATATTTTCACCAGCAAGGTGCACAATACATTCAACATTTTTAACTGCTTCAGAATCAATATTTCCTTTTTCAATATCCCAGTTGTAATGTGTATATGAGTTTTTATCCTGATTATATTTGTTTCTTCCTAAGATACTTATCTTGTATCCTTCTTTATCCAGTTCTTTAGCAAGCATCCTTCCAATTAATCCACTACCGCCAGTAATCAATACTTTATTCATAATCATTGAATTTTTTTCTGGTAAATTTAATAATTCTTTGAACAAATTTGATTGAAGCTTGTTTATTATTTGTAACAATTCTAAATAACTTTTTTAAACATTATTTTTAAAGCTATATTAAATAAGCCAGGATAAAATATCGTAATCAACATAATGAAAAAAATAGCAATTATAGGATCTGGGTTTTCTTCACTTTCAGCAGCAGCTTATCTTGCAAAAGAAGGTTTTCAGGTAGATGTTTTTGAGAAAAACGAAACAGTGGGAGGGAGGGCCAGACAATACCAACAAGAAGGATTTACTTTTGATATGGGACCTACCTGGTATTGGATGCCCGATGTTTTTGAGCGATTTTTTAGCGACCTGGGTAAAAAACGCGAAGACTATTATCAATTAGAATTACTGGATCCTTCGTATCGCATCTATTATGCTGAAAATGAATACATTGATATAAAGCCCGATGAAGAATACCTATGTTCAATTTTCGAAAAATATCAGCCGGGAAGTGCTGTTTTTCTTAGAAAATTTTTAAAAGAAGCAAAAGATAACTACAATATTGCCATAAAAGATTTGGTTTATCGTCCGGGAATGTCTCCTTTGGAATTGGTAAATACCAAAACAATGAAAAGGCTTCACTTGTTTTTAAAGTCAATTCAGAAACAAGTGCGTTCAAAAATTAAACACCCTTATTTATTTCAATTGCTTGAATTTCCTGTGTTGTTTTTAGGTGCAAAACCATCAAACACACCTGCTTTCTATAATTTTATGAATTATGCAGATTTAGCAATGGGAACGTGGTATCCGAAGGGTGGCATGTATGCCGTTGTGGAGGCCATGAAAAAACTTGCCGAAGAACTTGGTGCTGAATTTCATACTGATGCTGATGTTCATAAAATAAGTACGCAAAATGGTAATGCGAGTGGACTAATTGTAAATGGTAATGCTCTTTCGTTTGATTCAATTTTGAGCGGAGCCGATTACCACCATACAGAATTGTTGCTTGATGAAGCAAAAAGGGGATATTCAGAAAAATATTGGAAAAGTAAGACATTTGCCCCATCAGCCCTGTTATTTTATGTGGGTATTAACCGCAAGTTAAAAGGGATTTTACATCATATGCTTTTTTTTGATGAGAGTTTTGATAAACATGCCATAGATATTTACGATACGCCACAATGGCCAAAAAAACCATTATTCTACGCCAGTTTCCCTAGCCTTACTGATGAAAGTTGCGCTCCTGAAGGGTATGAAAATGGCACATTTCTAATTCCGATTGCTACCGGAATTACTGATACAAATGAAATAAGAGAAGAATACTTCCACAAAATACTGCACCGCTTTAATAGATTGACAGGACATGATATTAGTAACGATATCATTTTAAAAAAATCATACTCGGTTAACGATTTTATCAAAGATTACAATTCATATGGCGGAAATGCCTATGGATTGGCAAATACACTTATGCAAACTGCATTTTTACGTCCTGGTATAAAAAGCAGCAAGGTTAAGGGACTTTATTTTTCAGGTCAGTTAACTGTGCCCGGACCGGGGGTGCCGCCTGCTTTAATTTCCGGCAAATTATCATCTGAATTAGTTACTAAATACCTAAAATAAAATGAGTTACGATTTATACCATACTACCAGTTCAAATATTAGTAAGTTGATTACCAGATCGTATAGTACATCATTTTCAATTGCTGTTTCAACTTTACAACCTAAGATACGTGCTGATATATACAATATTTATGGCTTTGTTCGTTTGGCCGACGAAATAGTTGACACTTTTCAAGAACACCGAAAAGCAGAACTGCTTTATCGTTTTGAAGCGCAATTTTATCAGGCATATTACGAAGGAATTAGCTTGAACCCTGTACTTCATGCATTTGTAAGAACTGTGAAAAAATACGATATTTCACTTGATTTGGTGGACGATTTTATTGAAAGCATGAAAATGGATTTGGGCAAAGTTTTATACAGCAAAAAAAATTATGATAAGTACATACATGGCTCTGCTAATGTAGTTGGACTTATGTGCCTTTATGTTTTTGTCGAAGGTGATTTGGAAAAATATGAAAAGCTTAAAAAGCCTGCAATGATGCTGGGCTCTGCCTTTCAAAAAGTAAATTTTTTACGAGATTTAAAAGATGACATTCATTTATTGGATCGCCAGTATTTTCCTGGTTTTAATTCAAACAATTTTAGTGATGAGATTAAAAAGCAAATTGTTGCCGAAATTGAAAACGAATTTGCTGACGCATTTCAAGGGGTAAAAAGGTTGCCTGTAAATTCGAGGCTGGCTGTCTATATCGCTTATAAATATTATCGTTTGTTGTTACGAAAATTAAAACGAACTTCGAGTAAGAAAATATTAACGCAACGGGTCCGTGTTCCAAATTACCAAAAAATGGTAGTTTTGGCCGATTCGTTTATCCGGCACAAAGTAAATATCATTTAACTGTTTATGAATAATAAAATTCTTAACATATGGCTTTTATTCTAATTATTGCAACATTTGTCTTCATGGAATTTGTAGCCTGGTTTGTACATAAGTATATCATGCATGGGCTCTTTTGGAATTTACATGAGGATCATCATAAGAAAACCACCTATGGTTTTTTCGAAAAAAATGACTATTTTTTTGTGATTTTTGCAGCTCCGGCAATTGTATTATTTTTTTCTGCCCTTTTTATAAACAGTAATATCCCAATCTATATTGCCAGTGGGATTACTTTATACGGACTAGCTTATTTTTTAGTACATGAATTATTTATACACCAGCGGTTTAAGGTTTTAAGAAGAACAGAGAATCGATATTTTAAAGCCATTCGTAGGGCACATAAGGTGCATCACAAACATTTGGGGAAGGAAGATGGTGAATGTTTTGGAATGTTTGTGGTGCCCTTTAAATTTTACAGGGAGGCATTTAGTGACAATAAATTAAATGAATAGTTATTTTTAAACAACAGTTTATTAATAATTTC
>JARGGF010000444.1 GCA_029210905.1 Bacteroidales bacterium
GCAAAAATAGCAGCAAAGACAATCATACAAGGGGTTACATGGATTTTTTAAGGGGCTTCAAAAAGGAAGTTCCGTTAAAATAAAAATTACTGATGAAACGATTGATCGATTTATCCAGGTCTACATTTTTTGCTATTTCATCCGGACCACCATAGTAATTACTCAAATAGTTTTCAACAACATTACCCGGAACACCTGCTCTTCTAAACCTTGCAGCAGTATTTTGATCCAATCTATAAGGATTTGCCTCTAAAGCTTGAATCACAAGACCTGCGGCCGTACCTTCACGTCCGTCGGTGATTGTCCCGTTATAATTTACGTTGCTAAAGCTAAGATTAGATCCAACCAGAATTTTATCTGAAAACTGGTGGTCAACTGACATACGGCTGGTAAATTTCTTGAAATCTGTTTCTACCAATATCGATTGATTCTGGTTATAAGAAGCAGAAAGTGTATACGATGTTTTTTCGGCTTTACCTTGCATTGACAAAGAATGGTTTTGTATGATACCTCTTCTATAAATTTCATCCTGCCAGTTGATGTTCATGGCCTCAGGATCATCAAATATGTATGGATTTCCATCAGGATCAACGAACAATTCACTGGTTGAGTTTCTAAGCACATGGTAACCGACCCAGTCGCGGAAATGCATCACATCAATTCTTTTTTTCATTTCCTGAATTCCATAATAAGCACTATAAGTAATACCAGAACTACCTTTCATTCCTTTTTTGGTAGTAATCATAATTACCCCGTTTGCACCGCGGTTTCCATAGATAGCAGTTGCTGACGCATCTTTCAAAACTTCAATTGACTCAATATCATCAGGGTTGATGTAGGACATTGCACCAATTTGTACCCCAAATGCTTCTCCTCCGGCTCCCCCTGCTGAAGTATTCACCTCACTCAAAGGAAAGCCATCAACTACAACAAGTGGTTGTGAGCTTCCAGACATTGAGGTGATACCCCTAATGTTCATCTTAGTAGCAGCTCCAGGTTGCCCGCCTGTGGAACTGATTTGCAAACCAGTAACCTGTCCGGTAAGCGCTTCTTCAATGTTTGTAATGGGTCTTTCCTTCAATGCTTCTGAATTTACGGAAGCTACAGCACCTGTAATGTCTGAACGCTTTTGTGTTCCATATCCCACAACAACCACATCATCAAGTATTTCAGAAGATGGTTCCATGGAAATATTGATAGTAGTCTGACCATTTATGCTAACATTTTGCGTTTCATAACCCATAAATGAAAATTCAAGGGTTCCGTCAGCAGAGGCAGTAATAGTGTAATTACCCTCAAGATCAGTAATTGTTCCGTTTGATGTGCCTGTTTGTATTATATTGACACCAGGTAGGGGTGAATTTGTTTCATCAACCACCTTGCCCGTAATTTTTGTTTGTGCATATGCTAAATTACTAAACATAGCAATTATAATAAGCAGCAATGCGCTTTTAATTGTTTTATTCATAACAATAGTATATTTTCATTAATATATTTTAATTCTCTATAAATCAACTATTTTTAAGGAGAGTTCATCCATATAAACTCGTGTATTAACTGTAGCGCCTCCATCTACCTTTGTTAACCAAAAATTATGGTAAGCATTGAGCCAATCTCCATTATCAGTTGGGATAGTAGTAACAAATGAAACTAATTGCCAATCTGTGGTAAGTACTTGACCATTTGTCCCCCATGAAGACTTATAACCTTCATCCCAACTGTTCAAGTTACCTAATTGGAACCAACCAATTGTTAAAACACCAGCATCATCTGCTTTCATGTACAAACTAACAGTGTAACTTCTACCTGGTATAATTTCTATTTTTCTTTCTTCAGGCTTATCACGATTCATTATTTCAGCGCCTCCCCAATCTTCATAATCAAAAGCGCACGCATAATTTGTTCCGTTGGCACCTCCTTCAACAATCTCTAGAGGGAACCCTGCACCATTCCATGTTTGGTAGTCGATGATTTGTTGATCTTCAAAACTGCCATAATAAGCTAATTCTGGAGGCCCTACCTGTACTATTGCATCTTTTATCACTGTATTTTCGCTTTCGGTCGAAGATCTTGTTACTGTTAAAGTAACACTAATAGGTTTATTTACATCAAACTGTACCGTTGGGTTTTGTTCTGTGGATGTAGCTGGTGTGCCGCCTTCAAACTCCCAGTACCATCCATCAGCACCTCCAATAGAGGCATCTGTAAATGTAACCGTTTCTCCTACTTTAATTCTAGTTACAGAAGGAGTGAAATCAGCAATTAAAATCGGGTAAACCGTAATTGGAAGAGTTAATGAGTCTTTTGTTCCGTCGAAATACTCGACTACTAATTTGGGACTGCTATTCCCTTCTTCCAAAAAAACTACATTTGGAGCTGCTTTATCTGAAGTTTCAGGGACTCCACCAGGAAAAGTCCAAGTTCGTCTTATAACGCCTAATGACAGATCTGTAAAAGTCAAAGTGTCGCCACCTGCTACAGCAATATCTTTTGAAACTGTTGCCAGCAATTCTTTGATTTCTTCTGGCTGCTTGCCGTACTCTTTTTCACAAGAGCTAATTACCATTACTCCCAATAATGAGAATAGTATAAATTTTAATAAATTACTTTTTAATAATTTCATAGTTTTCCATAATTTAAGTGTTATTGTTAATGATGGCTATATAACCTGAATCAAAGTTAAGGATTAGTTTTTGCCTTAGTAGGACATAGAAGTTCAAAAAATAACATTATAAGTTCTGATGTGTTCTCGTGGGTTCAATGATTAACACAAATCGTGCGCATTCCGTTTGTAAGCAATTGATAGTGAGTAAATTACAAAATTCCAGGAATTAGGCAAAAAATATATGAAAAGAGACACGTAAAAAGTGTGTTAAATATAAAATACTAGCTATTTGAAGTATAGTTTTTTGGGGAAACACCAAACAGTTCTTTAAATGCCTTTGCAAAATAAGATTTATTAGAAAATCCTACCATATACATAACTTCTGTTACTGATGAATTATCTTTTAACAATATTTGCGCAGCTCTTTTTAACCTGATTGAACGTATAAAATCACTTACAGATAAATCTGTCAGTGCTATAAGCTTACGATATAGTTGCGGACGACTAATCCCAACTTCAATACATAGTTCTTTCACGCCAAATTCTGGATTTGAAATGTTCTTTTCAATGACAGCAATTGTTTTTTTCAGAAGTTTTTCATCGTAGGTAGTAAATGTTATCTCGGCAGGTTCAATGTCCAATTTGCCTTTAAACTTTTGTTTCAGCAAATCCCTTGACTTTAATAAATTATATATTCGGGCCTTTACAAGTTTTATACTAAATGGCTTTTGAATATAGGCATCGGCACCACTCTCATAACCATGAAGCCGATGGGCAGCTGAAGTTCTTGCAGTTAATAAAATAACGGGAATATGGCTCGTAGCTGCATTGGTCTTTACCAAATTGCAAAATTCGATACCATCAAGTACAGGCATCATTATATCACTAAGTATAACATCAACCTCATTATTAACAACATAATCATAGGCTTCTTGTCCGTTTATCGCTTCAACAATATTGAAATCTTCAGCCATTTGTTGCTTTATATATTCCCTAAGTTCATGATTGTCTTCAACAATCAGGATGGTCTTATTCTTGGAATCATATGTTGAAATTTCCGTAATAACTGGATAGTCACTGGGTATTTCTTCATTTATTAATTGATTGGACAAATTGATATGGCTATCTTTTTCATCAGTCATCTGCTCTTCTGTAAGGTGTTTATTCCCCAGTGGTATGGAAATAGTAAATTTGGTTCCTTTGTTAAGTTCACTTTCGACCTCAATGGTACCTTTATGTTGTTCAATAATTATCTTAACCAATGCCAGCCCAATTCCAACCCCGGTTCTTTTTGACCTGATAGAAGGTGTTTGATAAAACCTTTCAAACAGATGAGGGATGTTTTTATCTGATATTCCCTGACCTGTGTCGCTAATAGTGAATATCAGGCTTGACTCATTTGTATCACAACTCATCACTATCTCACCTCCATTTGGAGTATATTTTAATGCATTGCTTATCAGGTTAAACAAAACGGATTCCATTTTTTCTTTGTCGAACCATAATTTTAAGCTGTTTTTTGTACTTTTAAATGCCAGGTTAATCTTCCTCGATTTTGCAGTGTAATTGAAAAAGACCTTAATCTCATTGCAAAATTTAATGAAGTCTTCTTCAGAAGCTAGCAGTTTCATTTTGCCTTGTTCAAATTTCCTGAAATCCATAATCTGATCAACCAGTTTCATTAACCGAAGTGAATTATTATGTATTAAGGAAACAAGTTTTAATGTTTTTGGGTCTAGTTTGTTAGAATTTTTTATCTCTTCAATGGGATCAACTATCAATGAAAGCGGGGTTCTGATTTCATGAGAAATATTAGTAAAAAATTCAAGTTTCATTTTTGTCAACGCCTCAGTTTGAGCTCGTTTTAGTTTCTCCATTTTCAAATTGTTTACTTCAACAACCCTGATAATTGAGTATTTCCTAAAAAGAAATAGAAACAAAACTAATAATGCGATATAAAAAATGTAGGCATAAACTGTTTGCCAAAAAGGAGGGTGTACTTTTATTTGTAAGATTTTTTCTTTTTCAGACCACACGCGATCATTATTTGCTACTTTTAATCTAAAAGTGTAATTCCCTGCTTTTAAATTCGAATAATTGACAAATCTCCTGTCACCTTTAACTTCGACCCATTCATTATCTACCTTGTCAAGTTTATATTTGTAGTAATTTCCTTGAGGGAACTCATAGTGCAAAGCTGAAAACTCGAAAGAAACACTATTCATATTGTGCGCCAATTCTATCGTTTGAGTAGATTCAATGGGTTTTGTTAAAACAATTTTTCCCTTTATTGTATCTCCTGGCTTTACTTTTTTGTTTAAAACAAATTAATACTTCAATGTCATTCCTGGCTTAATCGGGAATCCAGAAACGTTGACATAAACCCTGGATCCCCAATCAAGTTGGGGATGACAGAAAGAATATAGTTAATTATGTT
>JARGGF010000445.1 GCA_029210905.1 Bacteroidales bacterium
AACCCCTGTTTCTCAGGAGAAAAGAATATAGGGATATTTTTTTCGGAGTTGCTGAGAATTTATACTTTTGACATTTAAATAATTAAAACATAAAAAAATGAAAATTACTATAGCAACCGGAATCTTATTTGCTTTTATATCCATTCTTTTTGGGGCCCTGGGCAGCCATGCCATTAAAGCAACCCTTATGGAACGACAAATGGTTGAAAGTTTTCAAATTGCGCGCGATTTTACAATGTATCATGGCCTTGCCTTAATCTTATTGGGTATATTGATGCATCTTTTTCCTGAAATTAAATTTTCATACGTAGCCATTGCTTTTGTACTAGGAAGTGTTCTGTTTCAGGGCGTTATATTTGTTAAGTCTTTTGTAGATGTGGGTAAACTTGGTATCCTAAATCCGGTGGGAGGGTCGATACTTTTTCTGGGTTGGATATTTTTCTTTTATTTGGTGATAAGGTTTATAAAGTGGTGAAAATTGTATACTAATTTATTATGATTATAACGATACATGATGATCAAAATAATTACAATAATCACAATTTAATCTGTTTTATTAGTGTACCATTTCAACATATTTATTTAACCACAATCAGATAATACACTTTTTGTAGCTAATAAATTAATATTCAATAACTTATTGGATAATTCAAACCTGATCAAAATCATTTTTTTTCCTCCCCAGTACCAGAAAAATATTGTAATTTTGAAATGAAAATTAATGAACAACTTACTAATAAAAAATAAGCAATTATGGCAAAAAGGACAATAGTAGCAATGCCCGGTGATGGAATTGGAAAAGCAGTTTTGGATGAAACCATCCGCGTTTTGGAAGCAGCTGGTTTTGAAGCTGATTATGTAGAGGGTGACATAGGTTGGGAATTCTGGAAAAAAGAAGGAAACCCGCTTCCTGACCGCACCATTAAATTGATTGAAAAACATAAAGTTGGTTTGTTTGGCGCCATTACTTCAAAACCAAAAGACGAAGCTTTTGAAGAACTTGCCCCTGAACTTAAAGAAAAAAATCTGGTGTATTCAAGTCCGATTGTTGGTTTGCGTCAGCATTTTGGCCTTGATATTTGTGCCCGCCCATGTCGCACTTATAAAGGAAATCCATTAAACTTTATCCGTAGGGGAGTGGGCAACGAAATTGAAGAGCCTATGGTTGATGTTGTTATATTCCGCCAGAATACAGAAGGTTTATATGGTGGTGTTGAGTGGTCGAATCCTCCTGCTCAGGTTTATGAGGCATTTATGACCCATCCCAAATTTGCTAAAAACTTTGGAAAAACGCCTAAAGAGGAAGTATCTATCTCTACACGAATATTCACTAAAAAAGCGACTGAACGGATTCTTCGTGCTGCTTTTGAACATGCCAAAAAATATGGTTATAAATCGGTTACTTTGTGCGAAAAACCAAATGTAATCCGTGAAACTTCGGGTATGATGTACAAAATGGCTCTCGCCATGCAAAAAAACGATTTTCCTGAAATTGAATTATGGAACACTAACATTGATGCACAAATGATGTGGCTGACCAAAAATCCTGAAGATTATGGAGTAATCGTTGCCGGGAACATGTTTGGTGATATTGTATCTGATGGTTTTGCCGGTTTAATTGGAGGATTGGGCTTTGCATGTAGTGCACAAATTAACCCTGATTCAGGTATTGGTGTATTTGAACCTACCCATGGCTCAGCTCCTAAATATGCCGATTATGATGTTTCCATTGTTAACCCAATAGCAATGATAGAATCTGCCTGTATGATGCTTGATTTTATTGAAGAAAACGAAATTGCAAAAAAAATCCGTAAAGCAGTTGCAGAGGTAATCGAAGAAGGTAAAATCCGTACTTACGATATGATGAAAATGCGCGGTAAAGCAGATGTTATCTATAATGGGGCAGCTTCTACACAGCAAATGGCGGATGCGATTATAGAAAAGTTTTAGTTTAAGTTTAATATTGAAGTATTAATTTCAGACGGCTTCGGTACAGTATGTTTATCATATAACCGAAGCCTTTTTTTATTGTAGAAGCCTTGATATTTAAATAGTTATGTCAAAACTTGGAATATTGAAAAGACTACTCCACGGTTACTTTATTTTCGTATAAAATCCAAATCTTTGGTTTTATTAAATTTTTTTATTTGACACTATTAACCCTGTCGATTTTGAACTCTTACTGTAAATAAAGTATCTGGTAACTGAATGTCAACTCCAAAAAGAAGTTGATAAATATTTTCTTAAAACGAATTGCCTGCCATAGTTCCATTAATTTACTTATGTATAGCATAGTTTTTGAGTACTTTCCTTTTTTTATTCAGATATTCCCATTCCTTAAGCTTCTCTTAACCCACATTATTCATGGGTTTTTTTACACATGAACCACGAAGTGCTCAGCGCAGCTAATCTAATTGTGGGGAAACCCCGATTTAGTGAAGCTTAATTTTGGGCTATCAAAATTTAGCTGAACTTAGCCGAAGGCGATCTCATAGCTTGCCCCGAGCATCGGGGACCGTAAGGGAGTAACTTAATCGCAATCGTAGATTGGAAAAATTCGATGAACGGCGAAAGCCCACACCGAAGGTAATTTTTCGGGTTAAGCCTTTTCAACTATTAATAAATGTTTGGCTATTTTATAAAAAATAATTTTTGGGGCTTTTTAATAATTTATTATCTTTAGATAGAGAATAACCTAATCACCAGTTTTGAAGCTAGTTAATAACCATATTTCTTACATTAATCTAAAATACATGCGAATATTTTCTATTATTGCATTCACTGCAATAAGTTATTTATTATCGGCACAAACCTACACTCCGGATTCAATATTAGTTAAGTTTAAACTCGGTTATTTTTATAATCAGGGTAAGACTGATTCTAAAGAACCAGGAGTGAAAAAACGTGGAAAAGGATATCAGCTTGGAAAATATGAGATTGGTGCTCACGAAAAAATTGCTTTTCAGATAATATCAGGCAAGTGCGAAAAGATTACCCTCCATTCTATAAGTAAATACGATGCATGGGCAACAGTTTATGATGGTGCACCAAAGGATTTATCATTTGAACAATATTTCAGAAAAAATGTAAAAAATGACAATATCGTTGGTTATTATCTAACTGTAAATGGTGCACATGAACAGTATTCAACTACAGCTTGTGAAATACTGGTTAATAAATTTCACTGGGAAAAACCACAAGCCCGGCACTACAAGATTGAATTAGAGAAAGTAAATTATATAAGCTATAATTCAGAATCTTATACCGGAGTTGGAATGGATGGTGTTTCAACATTAAAAATTGACATTGATCTTCCGGGGCGAAAAGAATTATATATCAGTGAGCCAAAAATAGGACGACTTCAATATGGTAAAAAAGAAAGCCGTGCGATATACGACAAGCAAAGCAGGGAGGAAAAATTAGGGATTTCAAATATTGTTAAATTAGTAGATGGAGTTGCTACTATTACATACATACCTCCGGATAATATGACCCTTGAAGAACAAGGAAAACACCTTTACCAATACGTTTATGGAACGTTTATTCCCTCCCCTCGATTTTATGATGATCGTTCAATGGCCGTATTTGATTCGATCTATTGTCAATATATTGATTTTGATGGTGAAAATAAAATAATTGGAATTGGGATAGAAATTGTGAGGCCGCCGCTTCTTTTTGTGCATGGTTTTTTGGGCAACAGGGAAACCTGGAAAGAGATGGAAAGAAAATTTAATAGCTATGGTTTTAAAACACACCGTCGACAATATCATGCAGGCCTTGAAAAATCTATAAATGATCAGTCAGATGTGCTGGCTGATCATATAAAAAGTGCACTGAAAGGACTCGGAAGGGATATAAAAATACAAAAGGCCGATTTGGTATGTCATTCAATGGGCGGCCTCATTGCCAGAGGTTATGTACAGGATAAAGACAATTATAGAAATAATGTCAGAAAACTTATAACAGTAGGAACTCCACATCGCGGTGTTGGTTCTCCGGGATACTACATGGGTAAAATGGGATCGTTCTGGACGCAGGAGCATAAAAAAGCTATTGAACAATTGCATGAATCCAGTAATTTTATAGAAGAACTTAATAAAGGGTATCATAATGGTTCGCATATGGTTAAGGGTATTGAATATGGGAATATTTATGTACATCCAACTGATTTGGTGGTTCCTGCAAGTTCAGCAAACCTCAATTTTGCCAAATCTTATGTGTTGCCGGGTGGATATCGTCACTCTGCTGAAATTCCTGGGGTGGCCAGTATCACAAATGATGAATTGGTGGCCAAAGTTCTTTTAAAATGGCTTACTGGTGAAAAAATTCCCAGGGCACCAAACAGCTATATCCATATAGAATTATCCAAAGCCTCAAGTGGCAAAATATTTATAAAATCCTTAAATAGTGAAAATTTACCACTTTTACGTAGAAACACAAAATCAGAAAGACCCAAATTAATTAAACAATATTCGGGCGTTATGACTCTTGACGGCAAGGCTGTTATACATTTTAAAATGGAAAAAAAAATATGGGGCTCTATCTATTTGCACGATTCCAGTGAAATATACATCGGAAACTGTTCACCTGAAATGATGAATGTACGCCTGATAAAAGGAAAAGCATTATTCAGGAGCAGTGCATCTGAATCTGGACATTTTATGGTGGATATCGATACCTTAAGTCCTTTATATAACAAATCCGGCTGGTTTAAGTTTAACCCATTTTCATCGGCAAGGGGACTGCAAACTGAATTTATTATAGAATTTGACGGAAAAAAAGCCTTAGTCAAGTCATTGGAAGGGAATATCGAGCTTAGCCACATGGGCGAACCTCCCGGAAAGGAAATCTTGATTAATGATTCCAGGGCTTTTGAAATTTCGGGAAATATAAGCACTGAAATAAACTACCAGGGTAAGAAGTGGTGGATTGATCTAAACGAAATAATGGGGGATGAGGACGGGAAATCCAGCCTTATTGAAGATGGAACAGAAGAAGAACAAGCATCATTGGGTGATGATGATACTTTTTATAC